>NZ_OY764544.1:3624792-3926859 GCF_963668475.1 uncultured Methanospirillum sp. | reverse complement strand
GCTTCAGCAGTTTTTCTGATACGTTCTGTATCAACAGACTTTGGAATTTTTGTCATATATATCCCTTCAATTTTACACACGAATTAACTTTAATTTTTTTGCCTGATGGTATTTCTCATCGCGAATATGTCCTTTCTTTCGGATTATCCGGTGACGGGATAATCCGGATCTTCATCTCCGGATCATCCTGGATGAAATAGGTGTAATCTGATATCAGTGCGAGACCTCCTGGATCGGTCCCGCCGATAATACACGAGAAAACACGAGCATCCTGTTTCTCCTTGACCCGTATCCACTCCGCGATCACTACCCGGTTCGATATCTCTGAAACCCCGTCGGTCAGAAACAACAGGTCCCGCCCCTCTGAATGCCGGCTGGCGAAGGGATTCAAGCCCTGAATACAGGGCAGTCGTGAAATCGGTTCCGCCACCAAATGTTTTCTGAAGAAACGAAAGGAACTCGTCACCCATCTTTCTCTTTGGTGATAACTCAATCTCCCGGGTATCTCCTGGACCGGAAAAGAGGATCACCTTCACGTCCCGCTCCTCTCTCATCATCCGGGTTGCAAGAGCAAGAATGATCGATTTCGCAACCGTTTCTGGAAACCCGTTCATCGACCCGGATGTATCAACAAGGGCAACCACCGGCCCGTGTTTCTTCTTTCTCGGTCTGCCTCCTGCCAGGCTGGAACCCCGAAGATCATAGGTCAGTAGTTTTCCTTCGGTAAAATCTGCATAGAACTTGGTTTTTAAAACCGAATGTGAAATCTTCACCGCTTCAACCGGCAGGAGGCGGGCAATATCACGGGACCGTGTGATGGAGTACATCTCATACCGGCTCATCGGAGAGATTCCATGGGAGAGGATACCGGCATCGTAACTCACTCTCCCGATACGTCTGATAATCTGCTTCAGTTCCTGATCCTTCTCTGCATACGCGGCATACGACTCCAGGTTCTCAATCTCTGCGGATTTCAGGGAGGTGATATCCAGTCCCCAGTCTGTTCCTGGATGGACCTCTGAAAGAAACCGGATCGATCTCCGGTGAGGATCGAGGGACTGAAAGAGAGAACTGGCAGGGTCCATGACGGTCTTCTGGAGAATGGACTGGAACCGGGATGCTTCATCCTTTGGTTGAAAAAAATCTGATTGCATCTCCGGCATTCCGGAAGGCTGCCTCTTCTGTTCCAGAAGAAGTTCTCTGATCTGCCGGATCAGAGACAGAACCCGTGCAGTATCCGGTCCCTGACCGCTCCCTTCTCCCTTTCCTCCCGGCCCGTTCTGTGGTGAACTGGTCCCTGTTCTAGATGAATCATCATGATATGACCCGGATTCATCTAGTAGATCGTCTATCACCTGCCGAAAATCAGCGATCAGATCCTGCATCGGTTCAGAATCCGGCACTGATTGACTCTCATCCTCTGCGGCTATCGCATCCTTATAATGCTGGATGGCTGCCAGACAGGCTTCACAGAATGGTTCCATGGATTGTGAACTCTGCAGTTCTCCGGATATCACCCGGGAGAGGAGATAAGAAAACTCGGCAATAAGGGAGGACAGATCATCGGGAACCAGAACCTCTTGACATGATAGCTCACATAATGCTAGAAACGCCCGTATCTCCTCGTCAAGATCGGCATACATCTCCCTGCCAGGAACCGGAGCACGATCGATGAGTTCGAGGATCGTGGTGATAAAAACACGGGCAACACCTGCCGCTGTCTCCGGTGAGTCTCTTGCCAGGTCCTGTACTGCGTGCCATAATGGAGAATGGCGAAGATGGATCAGAATCGGGTAGAAGATCCCATACCGCTCTCTGAACTTCTGAGAATCACGAATCTGCAGATGTACCCCTTCGATGAGCTCCAGAACCATGATGGATACAAGATCTTCCCGTACATCACGGGGAATCCTCCGGGGGACTGCGGTAAGTTCCCGGACAAGAGTTCTGCCTACGACTGAGCGGGGATACCGGAGACCGGGACCGTAAACAGATGGGCTCATGTGTTTCTCATCAGTGGTCAGGATCGGATGGCATGGGTCAGGGTGTCCATCTTTTCTTCAAACAGATGAACCCGGGCAAGCCGATTCTGCTGGACACTGATCACCTCATCAATGTCTGAACGTGTCAGCCAGATATTTGCCTCAAGGTTCTGTTTCAGGAGAACGGCTCCCTCTCTGACTGCAGTGAGATACCTCTGGAACTGTTCCATGAGATACACGTACTCTGCCTCGCAGACAGCCTTCCTATCGGGATTCGGAGATTTTTTGGGAGAAAACTGATACTCCTTCTGTAATATATCCATGATTTGAGTGAAGGGATATCCGGTTGAAAAAGAGAGTTCAACAGTAAAATAGAACCATTTTTCATCCTTTGATGCCGCTACGAGATCAGCATATGAGACAATCTTCTGATTGTTTCCGTCGCTATCATGAGCGAAAACAGGGACAGGCAAGCTGACATCTTCAACAAACGCATCTCCTTTGGTAAGCATCTGTTGCAGATGCAGGATTCCTGCCTCCAGATGTTCAGTGTCTGTCCCCCCGGTTACCAGGTGATCGATGATCAGGTTTCGAATCTCTTCTTTCTGCTCTGGCAGATCCCAGAGCAGGTGCTGGAGCAGAAGGAGCATAGTCCGGTCAATAGATCCATTCCCGTTTGCGGCAGCGGCAACCCTGAGTACCCCGGTGATCTTCTTCCACCGCCGGTCAGATACCCAGAATCCATCTCCTTCTTCTGAATCCCGCTGTTCCAGATGTCGTTTCAGGGAGAGGATAATATCCTGCACCTCCCCGGGAATCTGGACAGACCGGGACTGCTCCCTGATCCAGGCGATCTTTTCTGTGGTGAGAGTTGTCAGGGGAGAAAAATCAGGACCAGACATGAAGAGCAGTGTTTTCACATTCTCTTCATTCTGAATGTACCGGACATCGTACCGGAAGAGAAAACGGTCGTATAGTGCTTCCAGGCTCTCGTCTTCTTCAGGAAGTTCATTCGATGCCCCGAACACCGTCAGAAGCGGGGTATCAATCACCTCGGTTCCGTTGTGAAACTGTCGCTCGTTCAAGATGGTGAGCAGGCTGTTGAGGATAGAACTGTTTGCCTTGAATATTTCATCAAGGAATGCAATGTGAGAGGCGGGAAGACACCCATCAGTCTTTCTTCGAAACTCATCATTCTCAAGGGATTTAATCGACAATGGCCCGAAGATCTCTTCCGGAGTGGTGAACCGGGTCAGGAGGTAATAGAAAAAGTCCGCTCCTCTGATGGATCTGCAGATACTCTGGGCAAGATATGTTTTTGCGGTTCCTGGCGGACCGAGATAGAGGATATTCTCATTAGAGAGAATCGCTAGAACGGCACCGAGAATCTCCTCGTCACGCTCGATGAAATGTGTGTTAAATCCGGCACAGAGTGTCTGGATCTCGTCTTTCAAATTGGTGTCATTATTCATTCATCTCACCATCATCCACGTGTACCTGATGATATGCCTGAAACCGGAGATGTAGTGGTACACTATCTCTGGTTTCTGCCCAGTCGTTCATACACTGCACTCCGGAGATCATTCATAAACCCCTCTTTATCTCCCAGCGTATACCAGAGTCCGATCTGATTCTCTGCGTGAAAACCGGTCTCATTGGTGTACCCGATCATCAGTGACGACGAAGTCACTCCGTACCGGGATACCAGTTCTGCATTCTCAGGCAGTTCTGCGTTGATATGTACAAAGATTAGTCTCCCATCTGCCAGCTCACGGGCGAATGAGGAGTTCACGGTCTCTTCTGCAAGCTGGCCAAGGACCTGGCATGAGTAACACTGCTGGGCAGGATGGAAATGATACACCTCGATTGCATCTGACGAAAAGAAAACCGGAGCCGATTGTCCCGGTTCAGGGAATGACTGGTTTCCCAGGATACAACTTTTATTGCACCCACAACCGCCCGACAGAATGAGAAGCACGGTGGTGATTGCAAGAATGAGGAGCGGGAGAGCCATTCCGTTATATCGTTTTTTATCGTTCATGCAAATCAAAAGAAGAACGAAAGAGATCCGGTTGTCCCATCACCGGAGTTGTTCCCGGACAATCGCGGTCAGATGCTCAATCTCGTCAAACCGGGGATCTTCCATCCCGTTTTTAACGATACCGCACTCGGTTGCGATCAGATGAATATCAGGATCAAACCCATGCTCCTTCACCTTCTTTCTCCCGCACCAGTCAGAACATCCATCAAGAACAACGATCCTTTCTGCCTGAGAAAGAGCATCACAGAGCCGGTCCGGATCCACCCGGCAGGAGATACAATGCTCAATCATACCCGGACAATTCCTCATCAGATGCTCTCCGGTCTTCGCGGTGAGTTTACCCGTATTAGATATCCCGGAGCAGGTGATCAGGGTTATCCCGTCATCATCATGCATAAAAAAATGAGATTAGCAGCACTTCCCGCCGCAACCGCACCCGCTTGATCCGTCTGAAGGTTTCTTTCCTTTCCCTGACTCCTGGAGTTTTCCTTCACCTTTCCAGGCAGTTGAGGCAATCACCTCGACCTGGTCAGGGGTGAATGACCGGTCACCACTCTTCTTTTCAACACCGAGATCGGTGATCACCAGGTGCTGGTGAACCGGGACTCCTGCCGCCTCGGCGATCTTCTTTGCACAATGCATCCCGCACCCGTCGATCGCAACAACCTCATCGACCTCGTTGGCACGTTTTGCAAGGGCTTCAGATGATGCAAGCAGAGCGGTGCAGGCATATCCCCCGTACGATTCCTCATCAAGCTGGATCGCAGCGGCGTTCGAGATCTGTCCGGTGTTCGCCTGCCCGCAGCAGGGGAAGATGATCCGTGATTTGTCCCCGCCGCCACAGGAACAGGGTGCCTGCTCTGCCATTATGCCCCCTTGAGGATCTCGATGATCTCATTCACGGTTGGAACCCGGCCAGCCACAACCTCTTCCCCGTCTACAAACAGGGAAGGGGTCATCAGAATACCACGACTGACGATCTCACTCAGATCTTCAACTTTGATGACCTCGGCCTGAAGATCTGCCTTCTTCACTGCCTCATTCACGTTGTCATACATTCGTTTGCATTTCGTACATCCGGAGCCTAAAATTTCGAGTTTCATCATTTCACCGTATTTTGAACTAATTGTCACTTCTCAAATATTCATCTTTCGACCAATAATTTTCTCTTCCTCTATCCCATCAGCCAGTTGAAGAGATACCCGGTAAGGATAATTCCCGAACCAACCACTCCGATAAAAATGGCAAGAAGCCGGGGTTTGAGAACTTTTCTGAGCAGAATCATCTCAGGGATGGAGAGAGCGGTCACGGCCATCATGAAAGCGAGAGCGGTTCCCATCGCGACCCCGGCACGGGTCAGTTCTGACACCAGCGGAATGACTCCGGCTGCATTGCTGTACAGGGGAATACCGATGATGACTGCAACAATCACTGCGAACGGGTTATCCTTCCCTGCATACGCAGCAAGTGCTCCGGCAGGAACCCAGCCATGCATCAGGGCACCAATTCCGATACCGATCACAACATAGAGCCAGATCTTCTTGATGATCTCAAGCGTTTCAATCCAGGATTCCTGGATTCGTTCTGTGTATGTCGGTGTATGCATCGCCATCCGGTTGGATTTGACTTTGACCTGGTAGACGTATTCTTCAACAAACCGTTCAAGTTTCAGTCTGCCAATGACCAGCCCGGCAACGATCGCGATCACTTCACCAGATACAATGTAGGTGAGAGCGATCTGCCAGCCAAAGAGGCCATAGAGCATTACCAGGGCGACCTCGTTCACCATCGGTGCGGCGATCAGGTAGGTGAACGTAACCCCGAGCGGAATGCCGGCTTCTACAAAACCGATGAAGAGCGGGACTGCAGAGCAGGAACAGAACGGGGTGATGATCCCGAGCAGTGCAGCCAGGATATGACCGATAAAGGTGGATCCTTTCCGCTCCGCAAGCCAGGCTTTTGTCTTCTCAGGCGAGAAGAACGACCTGAGAAAGGTGACCACAAAGACGATCACAAGCAGGAGGATGAATATCTTCACCGTATCATAGAGGAAGAAGTTCAGAGCACTCCCTATCTGACTCTCCGGACTAAGACCGAGAAGCGTATAGACGATCCAGTCTGCAGCGGTTTGAACAATTTCAAAGACCATGATAATTCCTGTTTTTTATTTGAACAGATGCGGATTAGTTACGAGGAACCACTCTTGTGATATACCGCCAGGATAGCCTTGAGATACGCGTCTTCGGCAGCCTTCGGGACGTAATTGTACACTTTCACCTTCTTTAGAACGGCATCTTTGACCAGCTGATCAGAAGAGAGGTTCATCGCTTTGACCTCTGCAATAATCTCATCGAGCATGGTGATACCGGTAGGAATCCCGTTCACGGGAACCTGTCTGACTCGCCGGAGTGCATCTGCCTGACAACAGGGAACATCTGTGTTCATGATATCCTCACTGATCTCCGATCTTTTCCTGTTCACGCTGTTCCCGGGAAAAATTCTGACAGCAACACCCTGAGCAACAGCCTCCCTGCATCATCCGGCGCATCAGAAGCATGACTCCGATCATCACCAGGAGGCAGAAGATCACCGCTCCGGCAAAGAAGATTATTGGCATTCCAAAAAACGGCATCATAAAGGGCATGTAATTCTCATCTCAATGTGTTTGATCTGAACTGGCCTCAAACATTTCAACAATAATTGAAGTAGTCGTTGAAGTTTATTAAATCTCTCCTGACCCATAATTTCATGAGGATCGAATCACCAGCGAAAGAGTGAACTATTTAAAAGATCATGAGAACGAAAGAAAACCCAGGGAGTATTGATGACAAAAGAATTGTATGTTGAATGGCTGCATCTCGGTGCAGACGTAACCCATACCTGTGTGCGATGCTCTGCAACCGGTACAACCGTAGCAGCGGTGATCAAGGATGTGGAACCTGAACTGACTGAGAGAGGGATTCAGATTGTATATACTGAAACGGTGCTCCCGTCCGAACAACTCCCTGAGTCTAACAAAGTGCTGATCAATGGAAAACCATTGGAAGAGTACCTGACAAATGCCAGGGTGGTTCAGACATGCTGTGAGTCCTGTGCCTGTATCGTCGAGCAGGAGTCTGCTGAATGTCGCGCAATCCAGACTCCGGATGAACTCTATGAATCACTTCCCGCAGATCTGATCCGGCGGGTACTGATGATCGCAGCAGATCAGATGGACGAGCGAACAGGATCATCAAACGGGTGTTGTGGATAGAAGAAAATAAAAAAACTCTTTACCAGAAGATCAACATCGTAATAAGAGATTATTTGATATCAACAACAATTTCAACTGTTATTGAATAATACTGAGAGCGTTGAATATAGGGAGTTACTATGTGTATAAAATCTACATCAATACGAGGATTGACCGGATATGGGATTACCTGAACCGATTGAGGACACCTTATGTCAGATCGGGGGAGTAGAGGGTCTTAAGCAATATCTTCCTCCTGATGAAGAACTTATTCGAAAGAAGAATGTTTTTTCTGCACTTTCAGATCCCATCAGGCTCCAGATACTCTATCTTCTCAATGTTCAGCCACTCTGTGTCTGTGTGATCAAAGAGGTGATCGATATCGCAGATTCAAAATTATCCTATCACCTCAAGACGCTCACCACAGCCGGATTGATAGACAAAGAATCTGACGGCATTTATCTGATATACTCTATAACCCAGACCGGAAAGCGGTGTATTCAGATCTGGCTGTAACCAACTTTTTTTCTTCCCTGATATCCTTTGGTTCCCTATTATCGCATTCTAAACATCTGCGATAAGAAAAATCCTGAAAATTAGGGTTGGTTATACGGCAACTTTTTATTAGTTCAAAATTAATTGAATGAGGGGGCAGTCAGATTTGAGCGTGCTTGGAGTCACACCAGTCCAGAAATTTCCTATCATCTCAACCTGGCAATCAAAACCCATCAGTATTTTTTTCAATCAGGTGAATTCATGAATCAGCAATCAATAAAAAAAATAGCAGGAAGGGGTATTGCCGTATCTATGCTCATGTGCATCGTCTGTTTCGGACTTCTCATCTCCGGAGCCACTGCTGCAGAAACAAATAGCACTACCCCTGGCGTTCAGCAGGTTGAAGTGTATCACTTTCACCCGACAAACGGATGCATAACCTGTACTACCATCGGGAACTATGCAGAAGAGTTGATAAAAAAATCCTATCCTTCTGAACTTGAAAACAAGAAGATCGTCTTTGACCACATCAATTACCAGGATCCCAAGAATGCCGATCTGGTCAAGAAGTTCGGAGCAACAGGCTCTTCACTGATGATAGGGGTGACCGATGTATCCGGGTTCCACAAGGAAGAGAACGTCAAGGTATGGTATATTGTCGGGGACAAAGGGAAATTCGATACCTATCTGAAGGATCTCCTCGACAAGAGACTTGCCGGATCCTTTGAGGAATAATCTCTCTTCTATTTCATTTTGGTGAGACATGTCATCGGCTGTATCACGATTCATACCCATTCTTCTCATCTGCAGCCTTGCGGTGCTCATATCATCTGCCAGTGCAGAGGTCTTTGTAAAGAATGGATCTTCCATTCCGGATGGAACACCTGCTGACCTGCTCATCCAGGATATCCTGGCATCTGATGAACCAGTCTCCACGGCATTCTTCTATAATACCCATTGTGGTATCTGCCATGAAGCCCTTGAGTATCTGAAAGGACTCGCTGAGATTCATCCGGAGATCTACCCGGCCAGTTACGATCTCTTCAATAACACAACAAACGGCAAGCTGTTTGATGAGGCGAAACTGGCGTACAATCAGAAGTATATCTCCTATCCGGTCATCTTCATTGGGCCGGTGGTGCTCGAAGGATATGATGCTATCTCCACCTATTACGAGCCACTGGCCCTTGCAGTGCAGAAGAACAAAAAAAGTCCCATTGATACCTTCCTCTCCGGTATCTCCGGAGTTACATATGGTGGTTCATTTGAGATCGGTCTTCCGCTCATTCTCGGGGCAGGGCTGCTGGACGGTATCAATCCCTGTGCCTTTGCGGTTCTGGTCTTTCTCCTGACTTATCTGCTCTCCCTCAATAACCGGCGACGGGTTCTTCTGACCGGATTGGTTTATACGGCAGCAGTCTTCATCTTTTATTTCCTCTCCGGGGTCGGCATCTTCACGGTGGTCCAGACCACCGGCCTGGTGAGTGGATTCTCTCTGGTAGCCGGGATCATCGCCCTGATATTTGCGATCATCATGATCAAGGATGCGATTCTTCCCGGGAGAGGGTTGAGTCTTGCAATACCTGAATCACGGAAAGAGACGATCAACCACTTCGTTGAGAAATCATCGATACCCGCTGCATTCATTCTCGGAATCCTGGTAGGGATGTTTGAACTCCCCTGCACAGGAGGAATTTATCTCTCGATCATCTCGATGATATCACTGAAAACAAACCTTGTCGGAGGGCTGTGGTATCTGTTCATCTATAACATTGCCTTTGTATTTCCTCTTCTGGTTATCATCGGTCTCATCTACTGGGGTATCCCTCCCGAGCGGGTGAACGAGTGGCGGATTGATCAGAGAAGATCTCTTCGTCTGATTATTGGTCTGATTATGCTGGTCTTTGCGATTATGATCTTACGTGAGGTTCTGCTATAACCGGCATTATGGGAGGCTTGAAAACAATGGAACACAATCAAATCAGATTCTCTCTTATGCTGTTGATCATCGCAGTTTTCATCGGTGTCATGCTCTCTGCCGGCTGTACGTCGCCTGCCGGAAAAACTGCCGGTGCGGGTGTGATGTCACCGGTAGAGAAGGTAGAGGTATACCATTTCCACCCGACAAACGGGTGCCGGAGTTGCACGATAGTTGGTGACTACGCAGAAGAGACAGTGAATACCTTCTTCCCAAACGAACTAAAAAACAAGAAGATCGTCTTTGACCACATCAATTACCAGGAACCCAAGAGTGCCGATCTGGTAGAACGGTATGGAGTAACCGGCTCCTCCCTGATGATCGGAGTGTATAACAAGACTGCTTTCAACCGGGAGAGTAATCACAAGGTCTGGTATATGACCGGGAACAAGACTCAGTACATGAATTATCTGAAAGGGGTAATCGATCTACGTCTGGCGGGTGATCTCTCGTGACGGACCTGATGAGTTTCATGGAGGCGATGGGGACCAGTGATATTCCTCTCGTCGCTGCGTTCTTTATCGGTCTGATGATGGCGATCAGCCCCTGCCCGATGGCAACCAATGTGACCGCTATTGCGTATGTCTCCCGCAAGATCGGGGACAGCAGGTACACAATCCTCGTCGGGCTGCTCTACAGCCTTGGGCGGATGTTTGTGTATGTCGCCATCGCCGCTCTCATTGTTCTCTGCGGATTGAATGTTCAGTCAATCGCCTTGTTCCTGCAGGAGTATGGCGATCTGCTCCTCGGTCCGATCCTCCTCGTCTGCGGTATCCTCATGCTTGAGATCATCCCGCTCTCCTTCGGGTTCGAACATGCCGGGCTACAGGAGCTCAAGGAACGGATGAGCCAGAAGTTGTCAGATCAGGGGCTGCTCGGGAGTTTTCTCCTGGGTATCCTCTTTGCCCTGAGTTTCTGTCCGTTCAGTGCGGTTCTTTTCTTCGGGATGCTCGTTCCCTTGGCTCTGAGTACCCAGGATCCGATCGGAGTTCCCCTGGCGTTTGGCTTTGCAACAGGTCTGCCCGTGATCCTCTTCTCGGTGCTCCTCGTCACCGGGGTAAAACGGTGCAGTAATTTTTTGGGAAAGGTGCAGGCTGCCGAGGTCTGGTTCAGAAGAATCGTAGCGGTGATATTCATTTTGATAGGTCTGTATTTCACCGCGTTGCTGTTTATGGGATAACCATCCCTAAAACCCTAACAGTCCCCCGTTGGGGGTTCCAGGCAGGACGGATGAAAAAGGCTTTTCATGCAAAAAAGATTATTTTTTAAGATTTGCATCAATCCAGGTGATGATCTCATCCCTTACCTGCCTGAAGATCTTCATCTGCTCTTCTTCATTCCCGGTCGCACCTGACGGGTCCGGGAAACTGACATGGACCATCTGCTTTGCTCCAGGGAACATCGGACAGGCAGCATTGGCACTATCACAGACAGTCACTACAAGATCGATATCCAGGTCAAAGAACTCGATCAGTGCCTTTGACCGGTGATGAGTGATATCGATCCCGATCTCTTCCATCGCCCTGATAGCGAGGGGATGGACCCGGGTTACCTCGGTTCCGGCACTCAGGCCTTGATATTGATCGCCATACGTTGCATTGAGATACCCTTCTGCCATCTGGGACCGGGCTGAATTGTGAGTACAGATAAAGAGCACGTTTTGTTTCATAGGGACACCGCTTATGGTTGTTTAGTATTCTTCTTCCACTGTTGATGGAGGAACGTAACAATCGTCCGGTCCGCATCTTCTTTGAACCGGTAAATCTTATGATTTGACCGGTAGTAGGTCTCAATGATTCCGGCATCTTTGAGGATCTTCAGGTGGTTGGAGATCAGGGTGGATGGTTCTTTAAAGATCCAGATAAATTCACAGACACACTGATCACGATTACTCAGCATGAGGAGGATCTTCAGCCTGAGCGGATGGCTGATTACCTTGAGCATCCGCTCCATTCGGAGAACGGATTCATCTTCCAGAGCAGATTTCACCTGGTTCAGTTCATCCTCCCAGTCTTCCCGGAGAGCACAATCAGCAGGACAACACCGGGCGGTTACCATATTATCACATCCTGAAAGGGAACCTGAATGTTCCCGTGAGATGGCATATGTATTCATTTCCTTTCATTTCATAAAAAAATGAATTGCAGATCATCCCTTTTCCCGTTTTCTGGATGATATCATAGTGGTGAAACCAATGGAGTATGAAACCGTTAAGATACGCTAGATAGAGGGTGCCTGCGGGCTTTGTGAAGAGTACTCTGAAAAGAACAGTACCACTCCCCCGAAGATCGCCATCCTCTCCTGCGAAGGTGCCTGTGCCCGGGGAGAAGTATCAAGGCGGGCAGCAAACCTGATCGCTCACGAAATAGCCAAGGATGCAACAGTCCGGATCTGTCTTGGCGGTGCTTTCACGAAGAATACCGGCCAGCGAAATCTGGTCAGACGGGCAGAGAAATGTCTTGCTATCGAAGGGTGCTTTGTCTCATGTACAACCCGGATGATGCAGGGAGTGCTTCCTGACTACAAGTCAGAGATCATCCTTGCCGATACGCTCTATGAAGAATCGCTCCCATTCGGGATCGATGAGGTCTCTACTGAAACATTTGATGAGTATGCAAAGTTGGTTGCGGAAAAAGTTATGGATGAGTATATCCGAAAGGACCAGCCTTCAGGAGAAAAATAAATCTCCCATCTCGTTCTGACTATACCACTTTTTCTTCAGATAAAGGGCGACGTTCACAAGACTGATTAAAACCGGAACTTCTACCAGGGGGCCGATGACTGTTGCAAAGGCTACTGGTGAAGCAATCCCGAATACCGCAATGGCAACTGCAATTGCAAGTTCGAAGTTGTTAGAAGCTGCGGTAAATGAAAGGGTTGCAGTTTTCTGGTAATCAACGCCTGCTTTCCAGCTCATCCAGAAGGTAGCCATGAACATGATCAGGAAGTAGCAGACCAGAGGGACAGCAACCCTGATGACATCGAACGGGACGGTTATGATGTATTCTCCTTTCAGGGAGAACATAACAATGATCGTAAAGAGCAGAGCGATGAGGGTGATTGGGGATATTCTTGGGATGAAGACCGTCTCATACCAGGTTTTTCCTTTCTTTTTTATGAGGATAATCCTGCTGAATAGTCCGGCAAGAAACGGAATGCCGAGATAGATAAATACACTGATGGCTATCTCAACCATTGTGATCGATACAGATGTGCCTGTGATCCCAAAGATCGGGGGAAGCACGGTGATGAAAACCCATGCATACAGGGAGAAGAACAGGACCTGGAAGATTGAGTTCAATCCTACGATGGCGGCACAATATTCGCAGTCTCCTCCGGCAAGGTCGTTCCATACAATAACCATCGCGATGCACCGGGCTATCCCGACAAGGATGAGACCGTACATGAGGAGCGGCTGATCACGGAGGAAAAGTATTGTCAGAAGAAACATTAGAATCGGGCCGATGATCCAGTTCTGAACAAGCGAGAGTCCAAGGACTTTTCTGTCCTTGAATACCAGATGGAGTTCTTCGTATCTGACCTTTGCAAGAGGAGGATACATCATGAGTATCAGACCGATTGCGATGGGGATCGACGTCGTCCCAACCGAGAGGCTGGTAATGAAGGCTGGAGCTGCCGGTGCGAAGTACCCAATCGCAATTCCGATAATCATTGCCAGAAATATCCAGAGGGTCAGATATGTGTCAAGGAAGGACAGTCGTTTTAATGCAGACATATTGATTCATCCGTAGGCGTCACAATAGTGAACTAACTCAGTATTAATTGAAATCATGTAAATACTTATGGTTTGAAGATACTGAAACCCGGGGATGTAGCGATAAATTGCGCTGAAGCGTGAGATATCACGAGATTAGAAAAAGTGTACATGAAAAAACCATCGTTCTACTTCTTTACGGTGGTAGCATTGATATGATACCCTTTGTTCTTCTCAGGGATTACTTCTCCTGTTATCTGGATGATATCAAGGTATTTTGGGATCTCTCCGGCATACGAGATTATGACAGAATTTTTCGCATTCTTTGCGGTACAGAGAGAACAGCCGACCCGGTCAGCCATGTTGAACTGCTTTTTTTCTGGATAGGTCATTGAAACCACTGCTTTGAGCGATATCGTCTTTCCGTAATATTGTTTCGGATTGGTGAGTATGGACTGAACATCAGGAACCTCGACCACTTCAGAGAGATTCCGTGGAATCGACTGATTAATCAAGGGTTCATTCAGGGTAACACTGGTAGCAATTCCTGAAAGAATGAACAATGTCAGGAAGAATATGATTATGCGAACGAACCGGGTCATAAAAACCAGTAAAGGAATTTCTATCCATTCCATAAATATTGCGGCATTTCATGAGTTGCTAGATAATTTTTGAGGCGGAATGAAGTTCGGGAAAGATATCAATATTTATTAAAATAGTCACTCTATGTACAATCTGATAGAGTGAAGATCGGGATTGTGAGTGACGGCCAGTATGGGGAACGGGCGTATGAGCAGATCAGAACGCGGTTTTCAACCGTTTGGATTCTTCTCCCATTTCCCTCCTCACTGGTTGTGGATGATTTCGATCTTTCGATCCCTTCCTGCGATCTCTACCTCTCGTATCTTCGGCATCCCGACATCGCAATGGAACTGGTGAAAACCGGAGTCCCGGTCCTCCTCGGGGTGAACTTGGGTCCGGGATTCATCGCCCAGGCTCGGGAATGTAATCAGGCAGTAATCGGTCCGGAGACGATGTGTTCTCTCCTTCCGAACACGAAGTTCTGGCAGATCAACGACTATGCGAAGGTGTTTGGCAGGCCGGTCTTTCATGTACTCCTGGATGGGGAACGGATTGTATGGTGCCAGTCGATCCGCACATCGCCATGTGGATCAACAGATGCTGCAGCCCGTGAACTGAACGGGCAGGTATTTGACCAGGAGGCAATGAACCGATTTGCCCTCTCCATCTGTCATAACTGCCGGGCTCCCCGGTTTGGGAAGACTTGTGACAAGGAGAAGGCCGGGATTATTCATCTGGAAGAACTCGTCTCTTCGTTGAAAGGGATAAATCCGGGACTATGGGAGAAGAGTACCCATGCTTTGAAGAGAGTGACATGTGCGGTGGTTTCTGAATGCGAGGATGTGAATCGAGTTGACCAGTAATGGTGAAAATGGAAAATTGATTATCAGATTGATCTTAAGCACCAGTTTTGATCTCAATTGATGCTCAGAATTAGTATCTATTATTTTACAATCATAACCGGACAGGGAGCAGTATTTATCTATCTGGGAATACTCTGGTTTCTGGACCGGATGATCTGACTCTGGGAAGATATGTCAGAAGAAGAGATCGATCCGTGACTTGGCAGTTACAATGATAATTCGATAGAGATTTGTACCGAAATCTTAAATATCAGGATATAGACCTTTAATTGAATAATGGTCATAATAGACGGTTCAATAGAAACTGTTTTTCATCTAGGACTTATTGCCGGACTGATCGATGATCTGAAGATTGTCAAAACAATTGACAAAAAAACATTCCCAAAAAACTAGGGCACAAAATAAGCCACGGTATAGCAGTCAAAGCCCTTCAGTTAAACTGCCTTGGATTCGTTGAGCGTCGGTTATATATAATGCCTGACTACTTCGAAGATAGTGCAACCGAACGGCTTCAGTAATGGAATTGTTGAGGCAATAAATGGGAAAATTCAGATGCTGAAGAGAAGTGGTAGAAGAGACCCAAATATCGATACTATATTAATATGATTTTTCTGCGATGTGGCAAGTTAGGGTTAAATTTACCCACATGAAATGCGGAAGAACCATAATTTTCAGACAATGGGGTCATGCGGAGATTTTAGGTAATCGGAGGGAATTAATTATCCAACCTTCCTGAATTTCCCCTCAGGCACCAAAATCTCAAACCTTGCTCCTTTTCCTGGAACCCCCGTCTCAGTGATAGTTATCCCGGTGATCTCAAGAATTTCTCGTGAAAGATTAAGCCCAAAACCGGTATGTTTATAGTATTCACGTCTGAAAACTTTCGATTTGAACTTATCCGGTATCCCTACCCCGTCATCCTCACAGATGATGGTATATCCTTCTTCCCCTTCATATCCGGAGAATCGAATCATGGTAATCGTCTCACCATATCGCTTAGCATTATCAACTAGATTGAAAAATACTTTCTCGATAAGGGGATCAGCATAGATCTCAACCCCTGATATCTCAATATGAATCTGAACCGGGCTGATATCGAGTGTTTTGATCGAATAAGAGATCACCTTGTTGACATCCTGCCAGATCGGTGAGTGTACCCCGATATCCTGGTAATCCCGGGTGAATACCATCTGTTCCTCGATATTATGTGCAGAAATCCGTGCTTTTTCGATAAATCCTTTCACTTGAGGATCCAGGTGCTCTTCCATTGCAAAATCAAGGTACCCAAATATTACCTGAATATCATTACCGATATCATGCCTTGTGATGCTCGATAACAGGTTGAGTTTTTTATTTGCCTGATACAACGCCTCCTCTGCAAGTTTGCGCTCCGAAATGTCATGGATAATACCAATAACTCCGATAATCTCTCCCTGGCCATTAAAATGTGGGCTGTACATACCCGATACCCAGCCCGATTTTTTTGTCTGCGGAATATGGTAGGAGATATCAGGTGAATGAACGGTTTCCCCGCTTAACGCCCGCTGCAGCAGAATATCCACTTTCTGCTCCTGCAGATGCGGGAAGAGGTCAAAGCCGTTTTTTCCTAATACTTCTGAAGCTTTGATACCGGTGAAGGATTCCATGAAAGGATTCCAGGCGAGATAATTGAAGTCACGATCATAGACTATAATACCTTCTTTCGCATTTTGGATAATTTCACGGGTAAATTGTTCACTCTCCCGCAGGGCTTCCTCGGCCCGTTTCTTTTCCGTAATATCCCGGAAGGTTACATATGCAACTGGGTTCCCTTTCCATGTAATTGGGGTGGTGGAGACGTCAACATCGATAATTGTCCCGTCAAGTCGCCTGAACTTTTCCTGGATAAGCTCTTGGGAACGTCCCGACGCTTGCTGCACCCGCTGTGCTACTTGCTCCCGATATTCTGGAGCTACAAAATCGAGGACCGGTTTTCCAATAAACACATCTGGATCGCTGGAACCCAGGAGCCGGGCACATGTCCGGTTGATAAAAATAAGGATCCCATCCCGGTGGATGGCGATCCCGTCAAAGGAGGTTTCAACGAGCGTGCGGTACCTCTCTTCGCTCTCAATTAGATCTGCTTCTGCCCGTTTCCGTTCCGTAATATCGCGAAGCATGACAAGGGCGCCGGGTTCTCCCTGGAACTCGAATGGAACCCCTTTTACCTCCACATACACAGGAGTACCGTCCAATTTCAGGTAAACCTCTTCAAGAAGTTCAGCTTGTTTCTGGTTTTCTCTTACGTTTTTCACCCGTTCCCTGATCTGCTCGTGGAACGAGGGATCGATACGGTCAATGAAATCTGTACCCAGCAGTTGATCCGCTGAAATGGCGCCCAGTAACCGCAAGGCAGCGTTATTGAGGTATCGGAACTGGTTATTCGTCTGGATATAAATCGCATCAGGGGCATTATCTACAAGAATTCTGAAGTTTTCTTCGCTCTTCTCCCGCTCCTGCTGGGCCTGGATGATCTCTTCGAGCTGGCTTCGCAGTTCCTCTTCACTCTGTCGCAGGGCATCTTCCATCTGTTTGCGTTCGGTGATATCCAGCAGGTTTCCCGAAATTGCAAGACTGCCTTCGTAGGGGATCAGCACCCCCATAATACTAACAAAGATGGTCCTGTTGTCCTTTGTTATCAGTCGGCATTCATACACGCTGTTCGCTTCCTTATGATTGAGACGGGCCGCCATCCGTTCCCGGACCCAGGCACGATCCTCGGGATGGACAAGGGACAGGGGATCCATGCCGATCATCTCCTGCGGAGTATACCCCAGAATCCTTGCAAAGGTGGGATTGGTGTACTTCACAATTCCATCTACGAAAATATAGATTCCGGTGAGTGACGTTTCACTCATGGTGCGGAACCGCTCTTCACTCTGTCGCAGGGCATCTTCCATCTTCCTGCGTTCAGTGATATCATACGTGATTCCCAGGATGCGGTCAATGCGACCCTCATTGCTCCGCAGGGGGACCAGCGATGAATGGAAGATCTGAGTCCCGTTCGGCAGGGCAAGCTCAATCTCCTCTTCATATGTCTTCCCGGAATCAACACACCGGCGGTACTTGGCAACGACCGCCCGACCGGCCTCAGGAGATACTGTTTCATCCACGTATTTTCCGATGAGATCACTCTTGGCGATCCCTACACTTTTCTCCAGCGCCGGATTAACCTCAAGATTCTTAAAGCGCCCGTCCTCTGTCACTTCCAACAGGTAGATCCCTTCTGATATATTATCAAAAATCTCCCGGTAGCGTTGCTCGCTCCGGTGTAAGGCCTCATCGGCTTCCCTGCGGTCCGTGATATCGAACGCGATACCCATAAAATAACTAATGTTTCCGACAGTATCCCTGACGACATGACCCCGGGAGATATGCCAGCGCCATTCTCCGGAGGCATGGCGGACACGGTATTCAGTCCCCTGAGTGCTGTAATCTTCCTCAAGGCTGCGTTGAAAAACCTCCAGGAGCCTGGGCAGATCTTCCGGATGGATCAGGTCCTCGAATGAGCGGCCGGTAATCTCATCGGGATGGTACCCAAGCACGGTGTGGAAAGATGGAGATGCATAAAGAAATTCTCCCCTAGCGTTCAGCATATAGATGAGATCCCGGCTGTTCTCTACAATAAGCCGGTATTTTTCCTCACTTGCCCGCAACGCCACCTCCGCCCGCTTGCGATCAGTGATGTCCCATCCTTCCGCGATGAGGAGCACGGTATTACCATGGATATCCCTCACCGGTTTTAACGAGAAATCGATATGTATCAGATCTTTGCTGAGAGGATGGGTGGTCTCGAGGCGTACCATCTCACCGGCCACGGCACGGGTTATCGCCTCTTTCAGCTGTTCTTGCTGGGCAGGATCATGCGTCCACCACGGCGTAAGCCAGAATGGTTTTCCCAGTTCGGATACGGGATCGATATGTTCGGCTCGGAGATATTCGGTAGCAACGGTGTTGATTTCCACCAGGGTTCCCTGAGGGTCCAGAACTCCCATCAGGTGAAATGTCTGGTTAAAGACCGCCCGGAACCGTTCCACGCTCTCCTGCAGTGCATCCTCCTTCTCTTTCAGATCGCGAAGGAGGAGGTCATATGGCCGGGTCAGGCTGATAACGATAAATGCCCGGTAGAACAGGTAGACTGATATGAGCCGGAAGAGGTGGCCGAGCAGGTTCATATACCCGAATACTGAGACATAGGAAGTGAATGCCAGTTCGCCAAGGATGAGGAATACCTGCGCAGCAATAAGGAACTGCCAGACTTTATGATCGAAGTGTTCTCGTCTCAGGTACAGGATAATAATCGTGGCAATAAGGATAAGTGAGATGAGATACTCGCTTGCGATCTTGAACGGGGTGAGCCCGTTGCCTTCGATGAAGCAGTGCGGGAAGTTCTGCCATACAAAGATGCTGAGAAAGAACAGGGTGCAGGCAGCCGTGCAGGCTGTGATGATAATCCCGGCATCATATTTCCGGTCTTTGGTAATCGATCTGCCAATGAAGAGTGCCCCTATAAGGAACGTGATGCTCTGGAAGTATCGTGCTGCAATCCAGAGTTGGGTAGGGAGGTCCGAACTGTTTCCGGGAAATACTCCCATCCCTTTATACGCAAGGGTATGCACAAGATCAATTCCTCCGATGAAGAGGAACGAGATGCCCACAATCAGGAAAAATGCATCGTTGATGTCACTGCGGGTATTCCAGATGATGATGAAGATTGAGAATGCAACTGCGATACCAGCGAGTTCAACGACCCCATGAAAGAGGATGTAATTTATCGTGCTTATGAGGTAAAGAACAATGAAGATAGCCACGATGAAGGCAACCTGGAGAAGATTTGCTGGGTTGGTGAGTTTTTTTAGATCCTTCTGCAGTATGGTATGAATATCAGTCATTGTTAAACCTGGCCCGTTCCCGATATGGTTCTAAAGGGTTTTTTACCAGATAAGGTTATTTCTACAGGGATTCTGGATATATACATTAACCGGCCGTTCCACCCATTATCATTGTTCGCGTTTTAATGCGAGCTGATGGAGTGTTCTGATTTCTAGGAAGATTAAGATCTTGGAATAATCGTAGTCTATCGGAGGTTTTTTGACATGGATCCAAGTCGCACTTCATAGTTTAAGGCAATCTTTCCAGAAAGTTTGCCACTACCTATAAGTGCGACTCTCTCTCGCAGTTCATGCCCGCCGGTATTCAATCAGGAAGGAAGAATTTCATTTTAATGATTGAAGGTAACAAGCACCTTATTTCTGGTTCTCGAAAATATCACGCGAATTTTTTTCTAGCAGAATTCCCCTAAGAATAATACCGGACAACGGGAAGGTGAAAATATGGATATTATCGTGCGCCATTCGTGTTCTGGAATAAACTGGGACCGTGTGTCTGAGATTCTGAAAAACGGTGGCATGAGTTATTTCGATGGGGATGTACACCGGAAAGCGTTTAAAAACAGTTACGCAGTCATTTTTGTTTTTGACGGGGATACCCTGATCGGGTTCGGCCGGGTTATTTCTGATGGAACGTACCAGGCTTCAATGTACGATGTGGCAGTATCCCCTGAATACCAGGGAAAGACAATTGGTACAACCATCGTGAATCATCTCCTTGACAAGATTCCCGGTTGCAATGTGATCCTCTACGCTTCTCCCGGGAAAGAGCACTTTTACGAGACCCTAAACTTCAGGAGAATGAAAACAGGCATGGCCCTTTTCCTGGATCATGAAAGAATGTCATCACGAGGATTTATTGAATAATCCGGACCCGGAACCGGTTTTAGTGTCAGACCCGCCGTCAGATGCCGGAATATCGGGGTCGTCCGGGATGGAGATGAGAGATATCACCAACAGAAATCATTTTTAGCCTCCAATTCTCCTTTCCAGAGCTTCAATAGGCAACATTTCAGCAAAAAGAGGACCCCAATTTCGCGAATCTGCCATTTCATACCCAGATTGTCCGTCTGGCACTCTTTACGTGCCCGGAAATGACCCTATTTAGCACCGATACAGCAGCAGATATCCGGAAAGATGGGTTGGGGTAGGATGCGAAAAGAACCCCATTTTTCCTGAATTAGGTTATAATTCGATAATGGGGAACAGTAGGGAGGAACTGAAGACCTGACGTCGAAGGAATTTTATTCATGTCCCGACTGCGGATCGAAAAAATCCCGCCTTTCTCTTACCCCGGCGATGAAAGAGAGTATTTTTTTATCATCATAGCTTCGGACAAACCGATAAATCTGTTCACAGAACGGAATATACCTACTATCTGTCTGCAGTTCTACCAGTATCGATGGTAACTCACCACTAAACATTCCCTGTTTTACCAGAGAAATGATGGCCTGTAATGTCTGTTCCGGGGGTATTACCATTGGTTTCTCTTTCTCTGTAGGTTCTCTAAGGGATCGGGATGCAGAAGGTGCCGGAACCACATTCCAGGTTATTCCCAGAGAGAGCTGAATTTTATTGAGAAGATCATCAAAAGAGATTGGTTTACCCACAAAACCGTCACACACTTGTTCAAACTCTTTTCTACGTTCTCTAGGTGAGACAGAGGCAAATACCCCAATAATAGGGATCTGGTCCAAATCAGGATTATTTCGAAAGGCCATTGCTACATCAAATCCGTCCATTTCCGGCATGACCAGATCAAGCAGGACGAGATCGGGTTTCTCTTTTCTGGCCATAACTAGTGCCCCTCGCCACTTAAATTTGTGGATAGAGATGATGCAGTTTAATTCTTGCATCTTCTGATTTGAATTGCCAGTTTACTGCCTTTTGATTTTCATTTCGGTTCTTCTGCCAAACTTTAATTTCATTTTTTAAAGAAATAGGATCCCCAATTCTTCTGTTTAAACATTGCGTAGTCATTACACTCAACTCAATTTCTGCAATGTTTAGCCATGAACCATGTTTTGGTGTGTGATGAACCTCTAATCGTTTGGAGAGGTTCAATGCTTCTTTAGGTGTAAATGTTGCATATAATGCCCCTATTGTATGGATATTCAAATTATCGCAGATCAAAATAATTTTCGATGCAGATGGGTAATCCTGAACTAATAACGTTCGGATTTCTTCAGCCCAATCCTGCTTTGTTTTCCTTTCCTTTACAACCGCTTTTCGCCAACCTTTCAATGGTTCAGTGAAAATAAAGATATTTGACGTTCCATTTCTCTGATATTCATAGTCAAATCGTTCAGGATGAGATGGTGATGGAGGAATTGAAGGTCTGGTATAAGAAATAAATTGAATCGGTTTCTCATCCCAGTAGTTCGCTAACTCATTTACAGATCTCAATTATTTAACGCAACTATATCGATATCTCTCAATTGGAACCCTGTATGAGTGAATTCGAGTCCCCAAACTTTCTCAACTTTTTTGAATAATTCCAAAGGAGATCAAGGAACCATTCAAACCTGAATGCACGCAAAATAATTACACGAGGACCTGTCTGGATGGGTGAAAAAAAATCCCGTGCTATCGCAAGCCAAATATTCTTTAAGAGCATTGAAACTATGGCGTAAAAATAGCTAATTTTTACACTTTTAGACGATGTTTTAGGCTTTGACCGGTTTCTCATCCTATAAGATGATTCAATTGCGAATCGAGTACGATATATGTTGAAAATCTTTTTGAACTTCCAATCTATTCCAAATACAACATATCCATAGTTAATCGCTTTGTTCTTCCCTCTTTTCCCTTTCGAGTATGTGGTAACAACAGCTAATCTGAAAGTAACTGGACACTTTCGGTCCTTCATTGTATAGGTGTCAAACCTTGATCCTCTTCCGTCTAATAACTCTATCATCCGTTTTCCATGTCTTTTTACTGGGATAATGTGAGGCAGATCGCAGATCTGTAATAGTTTGATAACTTTTTTACTATAAAATCCACGATCTAAACAAAAAAACTCCATCTTCAGGTTTAATGACTTAATTACGTCCAAAAAGTATGCTACATAGTAAGCTGAAGAGAACTCCGGATGCATCGGGAGGATGGATAAAGTAAGCTGACGGTTTTTGTTAATGACATACAGAGTTGCATATCCGTAAAAGTCGTTTGTAGACTTATTTTTCTGGCTTCGAACAATATAATCACAGTTTTCCTGGGTTTGATTACCATAGTAGGGATCCAACGTAAAATCTATTGCGAATTTATACGCTGTTCCAGGATTAAGGATAGATATTGCATCAGAGGTTAGTATTTCTACATTATTTTCCTGAAGAAAGTCAAAGTTAGTTTCTGAAGGTGGTGCCGCATTGAGGTTTCACAAGGAACATTAACAAGACTATTCGTTGTTGAATGAATTGATCCCTGATTAGAAGCCATTCCGACGACTGTTTCAATAACTTTTCTCCGATTCAGTTTTCCTCGAATCGGGATTAGAAGAGTATTGTCAAGCGCAGAAACGACCCTTCTAAAGCACGTCTTCTCACTAATTGAAGGGCAATTTGTCGCAGGATTGGATTTAAACTGATATGCCACAGGGGCCAACTCGTATCTATATTAAGGTACCGAATTGCACTCGGCGTCGAAAAATTGAGTTAGTGAACTACTGCATCCATGCAAATAACAGGGATATTTGGATTATATGGAAGATGATAAATTTCAAGGACATCTTCCATATGAGCAACAAATTCAGCGTTCTGTTTGGGTGGGATTACCCAACACTTTTTTAGGTGAGGTTTAAGTTCGTTTGTCATGAAAAATCCGGTCAAGGAAGTACCGGGTTAACCTTTTTCTGGATCTGGTTCTTGAAGAATGACAGATGCTTCTCGTAACAGTTTTAAAACCTCTTCAATCGAAGTCATTCTTGGAACCTTCACGTAGACTTTCTTAGTTGGCTTAACAGCCCGGTATTGAGTATCTTTGTATGTCTCATCATTAACCAGAAGATGCCAGATAATGACCACCATCTTTCTTGCAACACTCACGATAGCTTTCCCATTGCCAATGACATCTTTTTTTCCGAGATAGAACGTTTTCAAATCATTATCCCGAGCCTTCACTGCTGCATGAGCAGCCTGGATAAGAATCCATCTTGCCACTCTGGATCCCCGTTTTGTAATTGACCCAGTATACAGTTTATCAGCAGATTGGTATACTCTTGGAACAATTCCAAGCCAGCTTGCTAATTTATCACCTGATGAGAAATCTTTAACATCACCTATCTCAGCAAGAAGAGTAACCGTAGTAATGTCTCCAATACCAGGAACTGATTTGAGGATCTCATACTCCCTGGGAAAATTCATAAAAGCATAATTTGTTGAGATATTGGTCAATTCAGCGATTTCCTGATTCAGTATTTTGATGATACGAAGACAAGATGCAAGACGAGTTAGAGCCCCTTCTGATAAAGTGGTATTTAAAACATCTCTCAAAGCCTCTTCCTTTTTGAGAACAGAAGCAGGTAGCAACGAGAGAATTTCATCTACTGGCATATCATTTAGAATCCCCTTCATGATCAGGGCACCTGACTTCCCAAATATATCTGTTAAAACTGAAGACAAGCGGAACAGTTCAGAATCGAGAATATGGTGGATTTCATTCTTAATTGAAGAGCGTTTTTGAACGAGTTTGTGTCTCAACCTGACAGTTAAACGGAATTCTCGATCCTCTGCAGGAAAAATTCGAGATGGATGAATCATGTCCTTCAGAGTAATAAGCGCTATAAATTCTGAATCGATCTTGTCTGTCTTTTTGTGGGAGAGTGCTTTCATATCTCGGGCATTTCCCACAATTACTTTGCAAATTGGGTTAAGAAGATCGAAAATCCTAACCCAGTAGTCACTTGTTGATTCGCAACCAACAGCCTCTACATTATAGGAGATTATCCAGTTTTTGAGTGCTATGAGCCCAGATTGCGTTCTATCAAACCGATTGATTAACTTATCCCCGGTTAAGGTCAGAATAGTTGCCACGATGAACGACTTGTGAAGGTCAAGACCAGCGGCTACTTGTATCTGTTCGGTCATAAATATCAGAGGTGATGGGCAGATGAATTGCCTTACAGGCAAATTTGACATTCGCGATTTACGTCGCATGGTAGCCTGCGAGAGCAATTTAACGGTTAGTTTTTTCTCAGGATCAAATCCTAAAATTAGAACAGCCTGCTCTGCCCATTATCCACTCATACCTGATGACTTAACCGTTTTTCATCAGGGGAGTCTGATGGATACATCATCCGTTTTTTTAGAGAAATTCTCAAAGCATTGCCTTGAATATATCACCGGATTTGATTCAAAGCAATGAAAAAAATGGAAATGTGCTACCTTCAATTAGGGACCGGCCA
This sequence comes from uncultured Methanospirillum sp., assembly GCF_963668475.1. Taxonomy (GTDB): domain Archaea; phylum Halobacteriota; class Methanomicrobia; order Methanomicrobiales; family Methanospirillaceae; genus Methanospirillum. The sequence goes on along the minus strand of NZ_OY764544.1, from coordinate 3,901,642 downwards.
GGTCAGTCACCATACATACTAACCAGGTACGCATGAAGTTCACGAAGTTCTTCTTCACGATACTTCATCTCTTCAAGTTCTCTTTGGACCAGCTCAAGAACCTTATCCTGATTAGCATGCCAGATCCTGGCACCGCTTCGGGTTGTCTCTCTCGAGATCAGATTCTCTTTCTCGAGTTTCTCCAGGTGGGTCTCGATTGATACGCTAAAAGAGTACTTGAAGACATCATGCATGAATGACTTGATCTTCGTCTCTCTGACCCCGTCTGGAGAACCGGATATGTAGTATAGTATCTCACGACCGGTAAGGTCTTTGGATAATTCCCGCCATTCAGTTCTATGGAGATTTGATGAATCATCAGATTGAGTCATTTTTAGGGTTCACCGGTGAACATGAGGAATTCAATCATCTTATATTGAAATCAATTTACCAGACATAAATTGAATATTCATTACACAGTAACTTCTTTTTTGGAGGGTCTATTGACAATACATACGAAAGTTTTTCATCAGTTAATAAAGTATTCTCATTACTTGTAAGAATAAAAACATCAGCACCATCAGGGTAATTATACCAGTTATCATTACAGTTATAGGGATAGGTCTTTACACTCTCATTATTATCAATTGTAATTGCTCTAACAGTTACTAAGAATTTTGATAAATACGTAATGAGGTTCGAATCCCAATAATCACTGTATCCATAATGTAAACTATTATCGTTAAGGAATTTTATGAGTTCAGTTTGCTTCTGGTTTGAATCAGTCTCAAATTTCTGATTTAAATTAAGATTACCAATTACTCCAATACAAATTAATAAGCAGACCAGAGTTGTAAATAATTTATTTTTTGATGAGATTGAAAGTGAAATCAATAAAAGAAATACTACCATCGGATATAGCAGGTATTTAAGATGAGACATACCCTCTGCGCTCATACTAGTAAATATATAAAAAATAAATAAACATATGAATGAAAGAGCAAAATAGGAGTAAATAAACATATTTTTACGATACCCCGGATTCTGTTGAAACAAATACAGGTACAACAGATAAATTGCAATTATAATAAAAACGATACTAATGCAAAAATTTTCTAGGGTGAACGCATCCCAGAGATAATAAAGATTAATATTTAATAAATTTGATATTCCTTTAAAAAAGAAAAAAATATAGGGCCCAATCTGTGTATATGGCCGGATTTCCAATGGCATATAAGAAACGATTCTGGGTGGATCTACGATTATTGTTTCAATAATCCAATCTCCAAACAAATATGTAAGTAGTGAAAATGTTGTTATAAAAATAAAAAACAAATTTGTGATCTTTGTTTTGATATTGAAGAAAAAAACATAGGCTCCAATTATCGGTATCGTATAGCAGAGTATTACGTAGGGATCAGAGTAGGATGCAATTGAAATACAAATACTTAGGAAAATCATCAAAAGCAGAGTTTTAATTTTAAAATCATGGGTTTCCTTACTTGATAAAAAATAAGATGTTACAATAAGAGCAATACCACAGAAAAAAACTGAAAACATATGAGCAATGTCTGCAAATTCACTAAATGCAGAAGAATTTAATGTTAGAAGTAATGCTGCGAAGATTAAGGCATTAGTAACCTCTTTGGTTAAATAATATACAAAATAGGAAAAAATCATCATCGAACAAATAAAGATTGAAAATAAAGATAATTTTAGTACTAATGGATCATAATTAGAAATAAATTGCGGAAGAAGATGGAAAATTACCAGTTCAAGGAAATATTTTCCTGAACTTGATAAATATATTTCATGAAATAAAAAATTTCCTTGAATAATAGAGTAACTATAAAGTCCAAATTGGGCAGAATCGCTGTCTAATATTATATTAGAATATGAAATTAATTTGAAAAAAAAACCGATAACTATTGCTAATATTAAGAACAATTGAAGTATTTTTTCTTTTGATGAGAAAAGACGATTTAGATTATCGAAAATGCTTCTAGTCATTTTTATTTACTCTGAAAAAAACCTATTATAATTAATGAAAGAAGTAAGGTTTTTGTTTTTATCCAATTTGGTTTAGCATACCCTCGGTACCGGATCCCCAAGCGGAGTCTCAATAAACCTCTCTCCACCGGCTGCGGTCTCCATGATAACCCCGGACCCGGAGACAACCCTGCCAACAATGGCGGCATCCTTCCCGTATTTATGGCCACGGAGAGCTGCAAGGATCTTCCCGGCATCTTCAGCCTTAACGCTCATCACAACCTTCCCCTCGTTGGCTACCTCAAGGGGGTCTATACCGAGCAGCATCGAGGCACTCTTCACAGCAGGCCTTATTGGCAGGGTCTCTTCTGTTATTCTGACCTGAACACCAGACTTTCTAGCCATCTCATTTATCGCACTTGCAAACCCGCCACGGGTCGGATCCTTCATGGCATGAATCGATCCTGCCTTCATGACTTCCTGCACCATTCCGGCAAGTGGTGCTACATCAGAGACGATCTGATCACCGAACTCAAATCCTTCACGGCTTGCAAGAACGGCAAAGCCATGATCCCCGAGGGTTCCCGACACGATGATCACGTCACCGACCTCAAGCCCACAGTCCCGGACAACCGTCTCTGCAACACCGATTCCGGTGGTATTGATCATGATCTTGTCAAGGTTGCCCTTCTCCATGACCTTGGTATCCCCGGTCACAAGGGCAACCCCGGTCTCGTTCAGGGCCTCGTTCATCGAGTCAACAATCCGGTTGATATCCTCGAACTCAAACCCTTCCTCAAGAACAAGTCCGCATGATATTGCGATAGGCTTTCCACCCATCATAGCGATATCGTTGATAGTCCCGCAGACAGAAATCCTCCCGATGTCTCCTCCCGGGAAGAAGAGAGGCCTGACGATATGCGAATCGGTGGTGAATACAACCTGGGAGTTACCGATAGGGATCACTGCCCCGTCATCAAGTGATTCGAGACCGATTCCACCGGCGTTCTTGTTGGTGATCTTTGAGACGATATCGATCACCTCTCCCATAACTTCGCCACCCGCACCATGCATCAGTGTAACTTTCATTCCTCACCAGCCTCTATCTCAATATTTGTAACCACAATCTCCTTCCCCTTCTCAATAGCCGGAAGAGCACCGCACTTCGGGCAGACATAGATCTCATTGCCCACGTACCCGCATTCACACCGCGTCTCCGGATGTATGACCGTGCAGACCAACTCGACTCCTGCGAAGAGTGGCTCATCCTCGACGATCGTCTTGAAGAGGAACTCAACCTGTTCAGGATTGATCATCGAGATCTCACCTACATCTACACACACTTTACTGATCGATCTGGCATGATGATCTACAGCCGCACGCCGTGCAGTCTCAACAATATCATAGGCTATCCCGTATTCATGCATGGGGGGAGACTCCGTCCGGAAATTCCGGCTCTGGTAGAGGAAGGTCTACCCGGAAAGGGTTAAAGCGTTGGATCTGTTCCGCAGCAGAGTAGAAATGGGGGAACACGGTATATCTTCTCCTGATGCTGACTGAAGCAGTGCCCCAGCTCCTGACAGGAGATATTACCAGTGCTGCAGGCACCTTCGGCCTTCTCGTGTATGGTATCCTCTTTCTGATCATCCTGCTTGAGAACGGTGTGCCCCCGATGATATGGCTTCCTGGCGATTCCCTGCTCTTCCTCACCGGTATGCTTTCAGCAGGAGGATTCCTCGACATATGGTATCTCCTCATAGCATATATCCTGGCAGGATTTTTCGGATACGAACTCAGTTACATGCTCGGATACCGCCTTGGCCTGCCCCTCATCACCAGGCACTTCTCCCGGATCGTCACTGAGAAGGATCTGAAACGGAGCGGGGAGTTCTATTGCAGATGGGGGAATACCGCAATCACCATCGGACGGTTCGTTCCGATCATCAGGACAATCATTCCATTTCTTGCAGGAATCAGCCGGATGAGGATAAACCAGTTCACTGCCTACAATATTCTCGGGGCATTTCTCTGGCCAATTACCGTATGCGGGTTCGGATATCTCTGCGGGGTACTCCCCTGGCTTGCTGAATACCGGGATCTCATCTTCGCTGTAGTATCCCTGCTCTTTATCCTGAGCATTGTAGGATCAGGTGCCCTTGTTTTGTATTCCTGGGCACGATCACGGGTAACAGAAGAACTGTAAAAGATCGGAGGTAAGAGATGCAAGGAAGGAATACTACCTTATGAATGCTCTCTTAGGACTGATCTGTCTGGCAGTCGATCCCGACATAGCGGTACCAGAGGAAGGATACAATGGAGATCACAATAATGATGCCGAGTATGAAGGCAACCAGGTACCAGAGGTTGAGTCCCAGATACTTATTCAGTGCATAGGCCGAGAGCCCGATGACAAAACTGTGCAGGGCCGACCCGATGCTGATAGCACAGAAGATCTCTATCGGCGGCATTCCTGCCATCTTCCCGAGCACCGTTCCTGATACCGCCCCGGTGCCCTGGAGCGGAAGAAAGACAAACACTGCCAGACCGACAAGATAGAGCCGCTCAAGCCATGCATGTTTTGACAGAACATCTCTTCCTCTGCGCATGAGCCTGATAAGCCTTGGGCCGATGAACGGGATAAGCACCAGGATCTCAAAATTCCAGAGCATAAAGAGACAGGAGATAATATCGATAAAGGTCAGCGTGGCGCATATGGTGACCCAGGGGATTCCCATCGCTATAGCGGCGGGGATGAGACTCTCTTTCCCGGCCGGAGGTATGAAATACAGAAATGACAGGCTGGCTAATTCAAGATACGTGTTATAATCGTACATTGAATAGTAGACAAGGAGCATCCCGATTCCAAGAAGAAACGGGATCGACAGACGAAGTACCCGGTTGATCACCGGTGAAAAGAAGACAAGTCCTCCGGAGAGGGTACATCCCAGTGGTCTCATGCCCCTGCCCAGATATTCATTCCCACCATGTTGCCTTTCACACGGATTATGCCTTTTGAACCAAGGGGTTGGATCGATACAGATCGATCCTTACCCAAAGACCAGCCCACGGTTATCAACCGTGGTACTGATGGCGATGGTGAGATCCATAGGTTTCAGGATATCCCGGATCTTTTCTGCAGGCATTGACGTGATGATGGCTATTGACGGACCTACCGAACTCATCCCCACAAACTCAAGCCCTGCTTTCCTGAGCCTGTTCATGTAGTGATAGAGTTCAAACGAGTGGTGCTCAACCTCTGCCCGCTTCGATCCCCTGAACTCGATCTCCCACATCACGTCACCCATCCGCTGAAGATCTCCGCAGCCCAGGGCAGGGATGAAGTCCATCAGGATGCAGTATGCCTTCTGCTCCCGGTCCCGGTAATCAAGGGTCCGTGCCTTGTTCATGAGCAGGGAGAACTCCTCCTCTCCTGCAGAGGAGATCGAACTCGGCGGTATGACGATATGCACGTACTTGTCGGCGGCAAAATCATGCCGGTAGACAAGGGCAAGATCATCGCCCATGACTGCCATACCTCCGTAGGTGCTGACTGCCGGACCTACACCGGTCTCAAACCCGTATGCAACAAGCCCTCCCTCGGTCTCTTCAACGTAGTTATGACCGATAAGGATCCTGAGCTGGTCCTGCGTGAGAGGCTCTCCCACCACCTTGTTCACAGCAGATGCCACTGCTGTCAGGATGGTGCTGGTAGACCCGAGCCCGACATGCTTGTACTCATGATCCCGGGCTTCTATTGCAAACCCACCAGTATATCCGATGGTCTTTGAGAACAGAGTGAGGAAGTGCTCGATGATGGCAGGCCTGCTGTACGTGATCTCGTACCCTGACGGGATCGCCCTGGCAGTTGCATACGCATAGACCTGAATAGCAAATCCGATGCCTCCTCCGCCAGGATGACCTGGTGCAAACCGGTTCATGTCCAGCACAGTCAGATGAATCCGGCCCGGTGCCCTGACTGTTACCGGCTCTGAACTTATCTTCAGGTTATACGTTCTTTCTAGTCCGGCAGTCTTCAGATCCTCGCCCGGCTTGAATGAGTTGAACTCATACTCAACAAGGTCAAGGTCTCCTCCGCGTATCTTCAGTATTGTCATTGCTGTTACCGATCAAAGAAGATGTTCTTCCCGGTCACTGAGAGCGGGATCGCATACGCAGTGGTGCACCCGGGAAGGTGACCGAGCGAGAGTGCTGCTACTCCGGCAGAGAAGAAGACACGATTATCTGCGTTGTGAATCTGGGCGGTCTTTGCTGCTGAACCAACAGCAATTCCGAGATCTGCCATCCGGATAGCACAGACCGGACCCTTATACAGGGTGTTCTCTTTCCGGTTTGCAAATGCCTCGGCCATCTCTTTACAGGTGCTATGTCCGCACCCGCCACAGTTCAGGCCAACGTGCTGCTCCCCGTGGCATCCGATCAGAACACATGCTGATGCGGCTGCAATATTCTTCGCATCACGCATGAAAAACTGAAACCCGATCCTGGTTCCAACTACCTCCATCTCCCGTGCAAGCTCAGAAAGTTCTGGCCCGTACAGAACCTTCGTCTCGATGGTGTCAGTACCCTTCCCTTTCGGTGCAGTGCGGACGCTTACAGCCATCAGGTTAGCGATGGTCCGGACTGCTTCCTCTTCAGGATCCATACTGTCAGGTGCAGGGCATGAGGTAAATATCCTGTCATTTGTATCAGGGAGAAAAAGTATGCAAAGTCCTGAACATTCAACGTGTACGGGTGTGCTGGTTGATATAAGCAAGGATCGCGTTGTATGCCATCTCTGAACCCATGTACGCCTCCTGCCGGGCAGAGTCAGGTTCTGCAACCCCGCGGTTCTTCATGTCCTCATACTCTTTGAGGAGAAACGTCTGGAAAAGGTAGAGATCCTCCATACCGCCAAACCGATCCACTGCAAGGCCACAGGCACGATCCCAGCCCTGCTTGGCATACGAGCTGAGCGAGTACTTGGTAGGACTGTGCTTCATCTCAACGAGCATATCAAGCATCTCATCGTGGCTGATAGCACCTTTATGTGCCTTAAATGCCGAAGTCACCTGGTTGAAGAACTCCTGCCATCCCTCCATCCACCGTTCCTGAAGCTTTGCCGGGTACTGCTCGTCAGGTTCGGGGATTCTCTTTATAAACATCTTTGAGAGAGGCGCTGAGAATCCTTCAATCTCCTGTGAGAACGAGAAAGTGATACAGAACCGGTCCTTGCCATCTGGCTTCGAAGTGTAGATCACCGAGTACGGAACCACAAGATAATCTGAGGACTTTATCTTGACAAGCAGGTGTTCACTTGTGGCATACACAGTACAGGCATTCAGTTCGGTATCATCGAACCAGACCAGGACCTTCTCCTTGGTCTTCACGATAGCAAAGGGATCAAGGCCGTTCGGTCTTCGCTGTATCCCTTCGATGAAGAGCAGTTCATCTTCCTGGTTCTGCATCTCCCGCTTCTTCCGGGCAACCGCGGTCTGGTACTTCTTCACCAGTGAGTTCAGGTATCGCCTCCACGCATCAGGCCACTTGGAATCATCAAGCGGGGCGATCACTCCACCTTCCTTCTTCTTCAGACCGTGGAGGTAGAGCCGGGTGTACTCCTCACGTTCGGTAAAAAAACGCTGGGGTGTATTACACCTGATACAGAGCCGGTACTGGTCTTCAACCGTTATCTCATGGATATGATCAAAGGAGATCTTAATATATTCATTTTTGCGGTTTTTGATGACTATACGTCGATCAGTCACATACACCTTTGAGATGTGGCGTACTTTCAGAGTGTAGAATACCGCTGCGATGGTCTTCTTCAGGACACTCTCCCCATCCTCACACTGAAGCGTCATGATGTTAGCAGACCAGCACGAATTGATCAAAGTATTTCAGGTTCCTGACATATATATTCAGAATCAGATCAGGTCCCGGTAACGTTCAAATAATTCGCAGTCAGGGAATTTAATCAGAGAGGAGAAGAGGCAGGGAGATGTTTACCGGGATTGACATCGGCGGAACCAATACAGACATTGCGCTGATTGATGACGATATCCGGACCATCAAAGTCCCAAACTCAAAGGGTCTTGAACATGCCCTGCAGATGGCAGGAGCGGGCGGAAGGCTTGCGGTAAGTACCTCCCAGCCTCTCAATGCGATGGTTACCGGCACAGCCGGGAGGATCAGGACAATTACCATCCCCGGCCCAGGCCTCGTGTACGGGGGCGCAGTGAAAGGTGCGGTAGGTCCCCGCGGTGACGTCCTTGAACCTGTTGATACAGAAGAGATCGAGAACCTCCTCAGAGGATGTCGAGCAGACGGGATCGCAATTGCAGGAAAGTTCTCTGTCAGGAACCCGGTACAGGAGGAGATCGTCAGGGATATCGCGAGGCTGTTCTTTGACGATGAACAGATAGCGATCAGTTCTCCCCTCGGAGGACTCAACTTTCCTGCCAGAATAGCAACGACCAGGATCAACGCAGGGATCAAAGTAAAAGTTGCTGCACTTTCTGACAGGATACGAAAAACCCATCAGGACTCCCTATTCGTGACATCTGACGGAGGACTCTGTGGCCATGACCGGGCTATCGAGAACCCGTCCCTGCTCTATCACTCAAGTCCTGCAACAGTTGCCCTCGGGGCAAAATATCTCTCGAAGAAGAAGGACTTCCTGGTTGTTGACATTGGCGGCACAACCACCGATCTCGTCCCTATAAAAGACGGAAAGCCCATCCTGGAGACCCTGTTCGTACAGGGAAAGAGAACCCTCATCCAGGCTGTTTCAGCAGAGACAATTCCTTTAGGAGGAGATTCGTGCATCAGGGATGAACTGATGCAGTTCAGATCAGGCAATGCCCGGGCGTTCGGTGGTGCTGAACCGACCCTGACCGATGCACTCAACGTTCTCGGTGCTGAAATCGGCGACACCTCCCGCTCGTGTTGTCTCGACCTGAAGAAGGCAGAAGATGCATACCGGGAGTACATCGAGACACTTGGGGGCATCATTCATCATATGGACCCTGTCCTGATCGTTGGGGCAGGGTTCCTGGCCCCTTATCTTATTCCGGATCTTGCAGACGAGGCGAGAGTGAGGTTCTATGTTCCCGACCATGCCGGTTCTGCAAACGCCGTCGGTGCAGCGGTCTCACGGATCAGCATCAGTGTCCATGCCCATGCAGACTCGCAGCGGGGAGTGCTCACATTAAACGGGATCGATCATCCGCTTCCTTTCGGAATGAGTGATGACGATCTCCTCATGCATACCGGCGAACTGGTCAGGACAATGGCCAGAAACGAAGGAGCACCACAGGAAGATCTGCATGAACTTGTGACCAGTCAGTATTCGGCTTATAATGTGGTCAGGGGAGGCAGGGTGCAGGCCAGGATCACAGACTTCGTGATTGGGATTGCACCAGGTATCACTGCGGAGGCACCATGACGACAGGGATCGTCTTTGCCCAGGCTTACCTCCGCCACGAGCAGAGCCCTACCCATCCGGAACGGAGCGAACGCCTTGCGTACACCATGGACCAGCTGACCGAGGAAGGGATCTTTGATATCCCCGAAATCAGTCTGATCGAACCCCGGAAAGCGACCAGGTCAGAGATTCTTGCAGTTCATGATGCTGCATATGTGGGATTTCTCGAAGAGGCGAGTGTCACCGGTGGGATGATCGATTACGATACCATGATCCCCCATGGCCTGATCGGCGACGCTCTGCTAGCTGCAGGAGGGGCAGTCACCGCAGTGGACGCTGTACTTGACCAGGATGTGAGAAATGCATTCGTTCTCTGTCGTCCCCCCGGCCACCATGCCGGGTGTGCCCACGGCGGAGGATTCTGCTATCTCAACAACGTGGCCATATCGGTCAGGCAGTTTCAGCGAAGAGGAATGAAACGGGTCATGATCCTGGACTGGGATGCTCATCACGGAAACGGAACCCAGGAGATCTTCGAGGATGATCCCTCCGTGCTCTTCTGTTCGGTGCACCAGTTCCCATTCTACCCGGGATCGGGCCAGATAGATGAGATAGGAACCGGAGAGGGGACAGGGTATACGGTGAACATGCCGGTCCCGGGCGGAAGCTCTGACCAGGTGTACACGTACCTGCTTCAGGAGATCATCATGCCTCTTGCTGAAGAGTTCCAGCCAGACTGCATCGTCATTTCAGCAGGCCAGGACAACCATTTCACCGATCCCCTCACTGGCCTGGCACTTACTGCAAGGGGGTACGCTTCCATGATGCAGGAGATCTGCATCCTCGCTGACAGTATCTGTCTTGGAAGGCTTGTTGTGATCCTGGAAGGCGGATACAGCGTGGAGGGCGGGCTCCCGTACACAAACCTCGGCATCATCGCGGCCATGGCAGGGCTTGATATCTCTGCCATCAGAGAACCTGACACCCTGCTTGACCTGCTCCACCGGTCTGTATCAGATACCGCACTCTCCCGGGTGATCAAGACCACCGGGGAGCTGAAACAGATGCTCGCCCCATACTGGAGTTGTTTCAGATAATCTGATCCCTTTATCCTGTTATCCGTCCTACCTGACCGGTATTGGTCAGCAATGCTGGCCCGAGGAATACCATGGCTGTCCGTCAGATTAGTGAGCACATTTTTGCAGTCGGGATCATTGACTGGGACCGGCGGATATTTGATGAACTGGTTCCCCTTCCAGAAGGAACATCATATAATTCATATTTCATTAAGGGAAGCGAAAAGACAGCACTCATCGATACCGCTGATCCCTCCAGGGAAGAAGAATTTATTGGAAACCTGATCAGGCTCGGAATCAACAGGCTCGATTACATCGTTGTCAACCATGCCGAGCAGGATCACGCAGGATGCCTGCCGATGCTGCTTGAGTTATTTCCGGGAGCAAAGGTCTGTTGCACACAGAAATGCCAGGAGCTTCTCTCACTCCTTCTTGATGTTCCTGCCCAGCGGTGCCAGATCGTAACATCAGGTGATTCTGTAAATCTTGGTGACCGGACACTTACATTCATCTCAGCACCATGGGTACACTGGCCTGAGACGATGATGACCTACTGCCCTGAAGAGGAGATGCTCTTCTCCTGCGATCTCTTCGGCTCCCACTATGCAACATCAGATCTCTTTGTTCAGGATATGGCACGTGAGGAGATCCTGGCAAAGAGGTACTATGGCGAGATCATGATGCCATTTCGATCAAGTATCGTTAAGTACATGGCAGATCTGAAGGAGAAGAAGATCGCAGTGATCGCACCGAGCCATGGACCGTTGATCAGACCGGCATCACTGATCCTGGATCTTTATGAGCAGTGGACAAGTGACCAGGTCAAGAACTTTGTCCTCATCCCGTATGTCTCCATGCACGGAAGCACCAGCCAGATGGTCAACACCCTTACCGAACTATTACTTGAACGTGGTGTTGGGGTAAAACCGTTCAAAGTAACGAGTCCTGACAGCGGGGCACTTGCAATGGAACTGGTGGATGCCGCAACTGTGATCTTTGCAACACCAACAGTCCTCTTCGGCCCTCATCCGGATATGGTCTCGGTGGCGTACCTTGCCAACCTCATCAAGCCCAAGACCAGATATGCCTCTATTATCGGTTCCTACGGATGGGGAGGAAAGACGGTTGAGACTCTGAAGTCAATGATTCCTCACATCAAGGCAGAACTTCTCAGCCCGGTATACATTCAGGGTGCTCCGGGTGAGAAAGCAAGAGCAGACCTGCAGGCACTTGCTGATCTGATCGCAGCAAAACACCACGAGGATTCTCTGGTCATCGGCTGACACCGGTGAGATCCAGACTATTAGATCCTCCTTTTTTACACAAATTCGCAACATCGGTTCATCATTCTTCCACAATGATCAGACATTGGCAAAGAGCGGAAGATTCGGGAATAAAGCGGGTGTAATCGCTCAGCAATTATAGGCCTGATTCAGCATTCAAGTATAAATCATTCAGGGTCGGGATTCAGGGCGGGAAGACGGAACTCCTGCATGCACATACTACCAGCATCACAGGGAAGAAGATAGTTGTGTGTGCATATTCTTCCGCATTACATAGAGAATATAAATAAATATTTATTATTTTTACTAGGAGAGCCGGATATCCGAGTATCTTAAAAGCGGAGCCTCCCGCATGAACCCCCACCTCCCCCGCTCACCCGCTCTGTCACCCGGATATTTCACTCATACCACGAACGTTCGGATATAAAAACCATTATCAGACTAGACTGCCGAATCAGAAGTACGAGCAGAACCATAATCAGGATCTGCCATTAAGAGGAGAAACATGACAGCGCTTTATGAAGTATACAAATGTGAGAAGTGCGGAAACATCACGGTGGTCTTTCATCCGTCTGCAGGAACACTGGTCTGCTGCGGTGCTGATATGGTCAGGCAGGTAGAAAAGACCGCTGACCAGGGAAAAGAGAAGCATGTCCCAGTCATCGAAAAGACTGCGACAGGCATCCTGGTCAAGTGCGGTGAGATCCCTCACCCGATGGAGGAGAAGCACTACATCGAGTGGATAGAGGTTCACGGCGGAGACTACTACTTCATCAAGAGGCTCTCACCCGGTGCAAAACCCGAAGCCGAGTTCCCCTGTTCAACAACCGATGTCGTAGCACGTGAATACTGCACAGTCCATGGCCTGTGGACAAGCGCAAAATAATCCTGGCTGAATCTGCCAGAACTTTTCATTTTTGAGTATTAATGAGCAGTTTTACATTTCACGACAGCATTCGTGCATCGCCATATATCTATATCATCGGGGTTGCAGGTGATTCAGGATCAGGAAAGACCACATTCTCAGATGCAATTGTCTCCATCTTCGGAACTGATCTTGTATCCACCATCACACTTGACGATTACCATCTATACGACAGGGAAGAGAGGGCACGCCGTGGAATCACACCGCTCGATCCGAAAGCTAATGACCTTGACCGCCTTGCTAAGGATGTTGCAACCCTGAAACAGGGCCGGTCAATTCAAAAACCGGTGTACTCGCATGCCACCGGCACGTTCGGAGATCCGGTTCCCTTTCATCCGACTAAGTTCGTCATCCTTGAAGGGCTTCACCCGTTTGCAACCCCTGAACTTTTAAGGCATTTGGACTACACCATCTTTGTTGACCCGGACAACGAGGTGAAGTACGACTGGAAACTGAGAAGGGATGTAGGCAAGAGAAACTACACCCCGGAGGCTGCCCTTGAAGAGATCCAACGGCGTGAACCTGATTACCGGCAGTATGTCTTCCCGCAACGTAGCTCTGCAGGCACGGTCATCAGGATAGCATACTCAGGATATGGGAAGTCACTTGGAACTGCCCGCAACATCTACCGGATCACACTCGGTATGAAACCGCCGGAGACCTGTCTGGAAGATATCGAGCTTAATATCGATCTCTGCGGACTCTTCACCAGATCATCCCATGACTTCCTGCTCGAATGCAGCACTCTCGATCAGGATGACCGAAAGATGAGAACCCTGACAATAGACGGGGAACTCTCCCATGAGACGATACACCGGATAGAACGCAACATCGAGGAACAGACCGGTGTTCATCCGATCGATATCTGCACCGGAAAGGAGGTGATCGCAGGGTCAGATCTTGTCAGGCTCATCATCTCCTGGCAGATCATCAATCACCGGATCCTCATCGATCTCAGACAGATGCAGAAGGCCTGACAGCTGAATTTCTGCACAATAATCCTTTTTTGCCACACCCTACCGGGAACAATAATTAATCCTTATACCGCTGCCCCTCCCACGTATGAGCAATGAAACAGATCGCCATCTATGGCAAAGGGGGCATCGGGAAATCAACCACCTCTTCTAACCTCTCTGCAGCCCTTGCAGATAGGAACCTTGCCGTGATGCAGATCGGATGTGATCCCAAGCGGGACAGTACAAGGATGCTGATGCAGGGAAGGCTTATTCCAACTGTCCTTGATCTGATCCGTGATCAGGGAGAGGCGAACCTCGGCATCGATGACGTTGTCTTTCAGGGGTTCAGAGGGATTCGCTGTGTTGAGGCAGGAGGCCCTGAGCCCGGTGTCGGATGTGCTGGCAGGGGGATCATAGCAACATTCCAGTTACTCGAACGGCTGGAAGCGTTCAAAGGGGACGTGATCCTTTACGATGTCCTCGGAGACGTGGTTTGCGGAGGATTTGCGATGCCGATGAGAAAAGGCTACGCCCAGGAGATCTACCTCGTCACATCAGGCGAACTGATGGCCCTGTATGCAGCCAACAATATCTGCAAGGCAATAGCACGAATTTCCCAGAACTCCCGGCAGATCTGCCGTCTCGGAGGAGTCATATGCAACGCCCGCAACACACCGGGAGAAAAGGAACTGGTTGAGGCATTTGCTACAGCAGTCGGGTCCCGGGTTCTTGCATATATTCCCCGTGACGAGATCGTCCAGCATGCAGAACTCCATACCATGACGGTTGTTGAGTATGCACCTGAATCAGAGCAGGCAACACGGTACCGGGAACTTGCTGAGGCAGTCATGACCAACACCTCGTTTATCATCCCATCATTTCTGGAGATGGAGGACCTCGAACAGATGGGACGATCCTTCCTGACCCCCCGAACACCCTCCCAGTGAGGGCTATTACAACTTTTGCGAAAGTGAATTAAAAAATTTAGTTCGCCTGAATGCTCCCTGATCTCAAGTATACAACACCATATCAAATATTTTTTTGAAAAAATAAAATTTAAGAATACTTTCGCCCTGTTATTTTAGCATTTATATACCTCGTTCCCTCACGGTATCAGTAGACAGGAACGTGAAAAATATGCTCGAAAAAGCAGGATTCATTCAGAAGAGCCGCATGATCACCATCGACGAGACCGGCAACCCAACCGAGATAGTTGAGGTGGTCATCGAAGGCAGACGATACGGAATTCAGGTTGATGAACTTGTCCAGGCACTACGGGGATCACTCTCGGCACGGACCTTTAAACTGCGTACAAACTGGAAACAGTATGTCGGTGCTCTTGCCGGGATTGCATACCTTTCAAACTCAGGACGTGCACTGAACTTTGAGTTCATAGACGGAAGCAAGTTCACCACCTCTATCGACTCGCTCCGCTCACTGCTCTCACGGCATTCCCAGTATGCCCCGGTTGCACGACTCCCGATCAGTACAACCCTTGGATCTCACCCCCAGGTAGGCAGCAGCCAACGGGCACTGCCTCACTTCTGATCTCATATCAGTAAATTTCGTTTCTGCAGTGTTTTTCCTTCAGAACAACTGATCGAAAAGCAATTATTAAAGTATTATATTAGCAATATTAAAACGGTCTTCCAGTCAAAAGAAATGTTCAATATATTCCATCCCCGGTATTTTCATCATAAGGCAGGGGATGGTATGGATCTTTTGTTATTTCGGAAAGCCATCTTCGGATACTTCTCTAAGCGAATATGGAGATTGTTTCACTCATGGAACGTACACTTGGATTTAAAGAGCGTAGATATATCGAGGAGATCCGCATCCTCACCAAATCCACCGCACTCGATTGTGTCATCGATGAAAAGTTCGATCGTATCATCTATGTAATAAAAACCGGCGATATGGGATACGCGATTGGTAAAAAAGGAGATAATATCAGGCGACTTCAGAATGTTCTTGGAAGAAAGGTCGAGATGGTCGAGCATGCCGAGAAACTTGAAGAATTCCTCGCAAATATCTTCAAACCAGCAAAGATCCTCCGAATAGAAGTTGATAACGAGACAAGCAAGATCAATACCTTCGTGGCTACCCGGAGCGAGGTTGGCATCGCTATCGGAAAGAATGGATGCACCATCGAAAAGGCACGAGCCCTGGTCAGAAGGTTCTTTGGCATGGAGGTCGGTGAGGTCTTTCCGGAAGGAGAGGCTGCATGACCAGTTCAGCCATCCTTGAAGAACTCTGGGAGATCATAGAAGACCGGGCCGCAAACCCGGTTGAAGGATCGTATACAACACATATCCTGACGCACAGAAAGGGTGTTGACAAGGCACTTGAAAAAGTGGGCGAAGAGGCTGTTGAGTTTATCATAGCAGTGAAGAACAAGGAGCCTAAAGCAATCGCAGGTGAGGCTGCAGATCTCCTGTATCATACGCTTCTCGCACTCAAGGGTTCAGGCGTCAGCCCGTCAGCGGTTTATGCCGAACTGGAATCGCGTAGAAAACCCTGATCACCGATCTGTCTCAGTGGTGAAGAGATGGGGATTTGCCGTGATCCTGAAGAGTCCGGCACGGAGCCCGGCATCGATCCATCCGTATCCGTAACTGAGAGAACCCAGTTCACTCACATAAGCGGCAACGGAACTCTCGTTTCTTACTGCATCTTCTCCTTTTTTTCGGATGAACGTCGCTGCAGCATAAAGCGGCGACCCTGTCTCTGGCGCAATCTCTATTGAGCCAAGGGCATCGCGGAGCATCTGGTCATACCGGTCGTGCTTCTCCACGAGCCGGTCATGGAGATCGCAGGGGATTATTCGGTCACCAGGGAGCAGAGGATCAGGAGACTCCCCTTCGATGTATCCGAGATACAACGCAGCATCAAACCACCCGTGTACATAGAGAAGGGCAGCATACTCGTTGACCAGATCCTCACGCTGGTAGAATACCTCTGCATCGGTGAGATACGAGGATATCATCTCCCTGATTCCGGCAGTGACCGCACCAAGCGGAGTCTCTGCAGGATGAAACGATCCGGTACCTGCATATGCAAGGGCTAGATCTGTCCGGTACTGTTCAAGTTCTCCGGTATTCATGTCATTTCAGATCCGCAAAGATCCGAAGATACTCTTCTTCGACAGGGTGTAATGTTGCAGGAACAACCAGGATATGAAGCGGCGGGCCGAATTCAGCGTTCAGCATCTTTGCCGCATCACCGGCTATCACCACCGGTTCAGGTGAGCCGGCCCGTGCCATTCCGACATAAAGAGAGATCGATACTCCCTCTTCGGATGAGAGTATCTCAAGGATCTCAACGGCTTCCCTGACACTCATGTATCTGTTCTCCTGGATATCCAGGAAGACGATGGTGTGCAGGTCTGCTGCAAGATTCGCTTGTATCGTCTCAAACGGTGTCCTCGGAAACCAGTTCTTTGCAGGGTACGGGACAGAACAGGACTTGCCGAACCGGTAGTTCTGCAGCCCTGACAGTCCGCTCACTGCACTTGCAATCGATGCCCCGTGGATGATCCTGGTCGAAATTCCCTGTTCTGCAGCCCTGATTCTGATATCCGAATGGGTGGTTGAGACCATCGGATCACCACCGGTCAGGAAAACCACGTCACCCGCCTTTGCAGCTGCAAGGATAGGTTCAGGATGCTGCTCGACATCCTCACGTTTCAGGATCTGTACCGGTTTTTTATACCGCTCTTCCATGGCAGCCGGGTCAGTCCCCATAAGCCGGGATGTGTAGGCTTCCAGAAAGACATGATCGGCCTCCTCGATGGCATGCATACCTTTCACCGAGATGTCATCAAGATCATAAAGCCCAAGACCAACAAATGTCAGCATAGTATCTCCAGTTATTGTAAACAGACAAGAAGATCAGGATCGCAAAAATCAGGAGGTGAAGATGACTGATCCGTTCTCCACCTGGAACTGTTGCCAGTTCATAGATACTCCCATCATACCCTGAATCCTCATGCATGTCCCGGTATCATCACTTCTGATCTCAACGACCATGTTCATCAGCTGCTTGACAATGGCTATCGTCTTCTGATCAAAAGACTCGCTGTTGATGAGAAATACACCTATGGAGCCCATTTTCTTCAGCTTCGAGGTGATGATATGGAGGAACTGGTAGATGACATCCACTTTTCTAAACATCAGCATTGAGGTGAGTGAGAGGATACAGTATCTGATCGGGGTTGGAAAGAGCTGGTCCAGATCCTCGGTGAACTCTCCTTTCATGATATCCTCGGTGAGCTGGGAGAACCTGATATCCATCCCGGTCAGGTCGTTCGGACTCCCGACATATTTTACCTTGTGACTATCCTGGGGTGCTCCTGACGAACTTCTGGTGATTGCATCAATGATGCCGATATAGTTGGTGTCAAAATTATTGCCTTTAAAAAAATCAAGCAGATCGGTGGCCTGGTTCTCGGTAGTCAGGACTATCATGTACTCACCCTTCCTGGGCTTTGCAAGATAGGTGGCGACTTGCTCACCGTTAGAAAATGCAGGAGCGAGGATGAGGATATTGGTTCCCGGGTTCAGACCGCCGGTCCGCTGGTCAATACTATCGATACCGGTCAGATATTTGTACATCGCTCTGGATAACAGTTGACCTGCAATTATATTAACACTGTCAGGTCGTTTGAGAGATAGCGGAAAAATATGGATCGAATTCTTTTATACTTCATGAAAAAAAGTAATAAGGCTGGTCAATGAGCTGATCATCTGAATACATTAATTTGTCTTCAGTGAATCAGCACTCAATTGAGAATCAGATACGTATATTTGGAGAATATGTCCATGCTTTACAGGTTTTATGAATGGTGGATCGCGCGAAGCCTGGAGCATATTCCCCATTACCTCTGTTTTATGATCTCTGACGAGGAGATGAGGGATGATCCCGGAAAGATAAGTCAGGTGGTTGACTGGTGTCTTGAGATATCATCAGATGTTACCAGGCATTATGGAAGAGATGCAGGCATTATCAGCATCACTATCCACATCAGCACCCGTGACCCTGATCCCGATCCTCAGTATCTTGATCTTATCAGGATCATCGCAGATCGTGCACACCTTATAATCCATCACGGGAATGAGACAGAGGATGCAGGTACAGGAATTCCTGTCGCTGTTGCAGTTGGGAAATCAGGAAGGGAAGAGATCATCGATGCCATCAGACAGATGGCTGATGAACAGACGAATCCAGAAGATGTAGATGAGCATAAACTCGAACAATATCTCACCTTCCAGCATCAACCGGATTTTGTTATAAAGACCGGTGGCTCGCACCTGGTCGATTTCCTGATCTGGCAGTCAGTATATTCAGAACTCTTCTTCCTTGACCTGAACTGGAGAGAACTCAGAAAAGTTGATCTCCTCAGGGCATTTCGTGACTACCAGTCACGTGTCAGACGATTTGGAGCCTGACAACCGATTGCGCCCAAAGGGTGTCCCATACAACCAATAGTAAGATCAAAAAAGGGTGGAGTTCAGGTACAGGCTCCAGCCTGTTGTTGTGCTTTTCTTTGTGAGTAGACCCTGATTGCTCTGAGCATATCGAGTTTCCTGAACATCGGCCAGTACGGAGCACAGAAGTAAACTGCTGACTCATGCCCGTTAGCAAGCCAGGGAAGGAAGTTTGATGTCCTGCACTCATTACCGGTTCTGACTATCAGATCGACCGGAGGAATGGTGATATTCTTCCCATACAGGTACTCTTCCAGGAGATCTTCTGATATCTCGCTGCCCTTCAGTTTGTGATCCCTGACATCGCTCAGAATATTCTTCGTTGCCTGCAGGATCTCATTCCTGCCACCATATGCAAGGGCCATATTCAGGTAGAAGTTATCATAATGGGCGGTAGCTGCTTCTGCCCGCTCTACTGCATCCCTGAGATCATCAGGAAGGAGATCGCGATCTCCGATCATCTGGATCCTGATTCCGTACCGGTGAACCCGCTCATCATCAATGATACTTGCCAGTTTCTCCTTGAACAGGGCAAAGAGATCAGAGACCTCGGTATCTGTCCTGTTGAAATTCTCTGTAGAGAAGATATACAGCGTGATGTACCTTATCCCAAGTTGTTGTGCCCAGTCCAGGACCTCTTCAGTCCTGTCTGCCCCGACCCGGTGACCATACGATGTGGCAAGGCCTTTCTTCTTGGCAAACCGGCGATTACCATCCTGGATAATTGCGATGTGCGTTGGAATATACTGACACTGACGGGTGATGAAGTATTCATAGAGAGGCTCCATGAGCGATCGGATCATAGCGGAGTCACCTCAACAATCAATCCGTTATCAGGATATCGCTCGATCACATACTTCTTGCCAGGCATAACTTCTACGAGTGATTCGAGTGCCCACCATGCCATCTCGATCCGGTCATCAAACCGGGCGTATAGATCCTGATCAAGATCGCCTGGCACCGGTGACTGATCACCATCACACTCACAGACACCATACACGACGGTTCCATCAGGTGTTATCTCATCAAACTCTCTGGCTGTATTTGCAGCGATCCGTTTCAGCCTCATCCGGAGTTGCACACGATCCTTGAAGTCAGATGAGCACCAGTGGACCTTCGGATGAAAGAGGATGGATGCAACGGCTTCCCTTCCGCCCTGGACAGCGTTTGACACATCGCCCCTGAGTTCAAATCCCCGACCCCGCATCTCTGATGCGTTCGACTCTCCCCACTCAAGTTCGTTGATGTTCAGAAAATCCAGGTCATCAATGATCTCAAGGAACGCCTCAATACCAGGAAGGGACGGAACCTCTACCCCGATATCAAACCCGAGTTCCCTTGCATTCAGGACAGACTCATGAAAGGCACTGCCTCTGATTGAAGACCAGTCTTCATGAGGCGGATGAAGCCTCACCTCGTCAACAAGTCCCCTGATCTGCATCAGGTGATCCCGTGACGGAGCTATCCCCGAGTACAGATGAATCTGGTGAGAAGGTCCGAACTCATCCTTGAGTGCTGTTACATACGTGACCAGCCGGTCAATGACCGCAAACGGCTCACCACCCGTGATCCCTGTGCCAAGTGCTGACATCTTGTGTGCAACAGCGATCATCTCATCCGGAGATGTGATGGCATGCTCATTTGCAAAAATGACATCCTTGTTTTTTCGCTGCCCTGATAACGGGCAGTACCAGCATGATCTCTGGCAGAGGCCGGTAACAAAAAGAACCAGTTTAGCCCCCTCAAAACAGAGTGTGCAGCCAGCACTGAGCCGACTGTGAGGAGGAATATCTTCAGAACTGCTATCGTCCATTGGCAATCAGATATTTGTATCCTTTAATCTATCTCTCAATAGTTCTATATATTCATGATCGTTCACGAATCAGATCAAAGCACAATAAAAAGGGTGAATTAGTTGAGCCGCTTCTGTTTTGCAGAAGCAAGTTTTTCTATAATTCCGGTCTCGACCTCGCTACTGGTAGTGAGAGCGCCTGCCTGAACAGCGTTGTCAACAAACCCTTCCCCGTCAACAGTTCTGACAACCAGGGTTGTGTAACCAGCCGGAGTCCCGACTGATCCTGCCGAGATGTCAGCATCAAGGGCTGAAAAGTCACCGCAGGTGTGGCACCCCTGTCGTACTGCCCGTGCAACCTCTTCAAGCGAGAGGGAGCTTGATGAACCATCAGTCAGAGTGAGATCCAGTTTTCCCTTAACATCCATCTTCGCGATCTGATGGGGTTCAAGACCAGAACCCTTCAGGATATCTTCCATCAGGGTGTGATAATCGAAACTCTCGGTGCAGAAGAGCCCGATGATCAGACGGATGGATCTTCCGAACGGAACCAGAAGATCATTTGCAGAGTTCTTCATAGCCCGGGCTGCCTGCACAACGCAGGGAGTTCCGACGATGGCGATATGTTTCAGTTTCCGGTCAACAACTGCAGTCTTGAGAGAGCGAAGGACCGGTACAGACCAGTTGTATCGTGAACCGGCATGTTCAATCAGTTCACCTTCACTGGTGATCAGGATCGAACTCGGGCGATGGGTCCACCGGTCCTCGGTGAGCGTGACTACACCATCGATAAGTCCCTGCTGCATTGCTGCAGTCAGGATTGCGGTGACCGCACCACCATTCTGCTGGTGGGGAACCATTCCTGTTGCCTGAGCCCTGAGCAGACGGTGGTAGGACCCGAGAGTCTCCCTCTTCTGTTCACGTGTCCGGGGACAGGCATCATAACATGCACCGCAGGGGACACAATCGATTGCCATCTTGCAGTACCCTGATGATGTCGGATGGTTAATCCCAGGCTCGTCGATGAAAAACAATGCATCTGCAGGACATACAGCAACACATGCTCCGCACCCGCTGCAGGTTCCTGCATCCCAGACTTCCTTGCTCAGATCCTTGTAACTCTTTGTATCAGCCATCTGCTCACTCCCAGATATATTTACTTGCGAAAGGTCTGGCACTGACCGGTGCAATCCTTGTAAAGGGTGTGGATACTAATTCAGCCGGGTTATATCCGAAGTGCTCAGCAAACTCCTGCAAATATGGCATGATTACCGAAACATCCTCTGCGGTTGCTTCTCGTGCAGAAGCACCAATACCCAGCGTCCATTTTTCAACCGGTCCCCTGATGTAGATCGCACCACCGTGGATACCGCTTGCAAGACTCATCTCGGCAAACGGTTTAGGATCCTCCTCGCCAAGTCTGAGCAGGATGATAAGGCCTCCTGCCATAAATTCACCCAGAAATGCCCGGGCATTTCCCCCGATGACAAGGACCGGCCTTTTATCCATATACTGTTTCATATGGATCCCACCGCGGTACCCTATGTCGTCCCGTACATAGACACGGCCACCCCGCATGCTGTGGGCTGTGGCATCACCGCCGCTTCCGTGGATAACAATCAGACCTTCGTCCATCGTGTTTCCGGGAGCGTGGTCTGCATTCCCTTTCACGATGATCGTGGGTCCCTTCATGAACATACCCAGGTCACCGCCAGGAACACCTTCAACAGTGATCCTGACATGTCCGGTCAGCCCGTCACCGATAAACCGCTGACCCATCACGTTTTTCAGCACAATCTCGTCTGCACCGTCTGCTGCCGCCTTCCGGATCAGTTTATTCAGAGGCGTGTAATGCATACCCTTTGCATCGATCTCGACTACTGACATGTCAGGCCCCCACCGGTTTGATATCAAGGACATCCAGCATTGACTCGTCAAGCATGTATCCCCTGAGCCTGTCGCGGTTTCCACGCAGCGATTCGATACTGTTAATTCCGGCTGCTCCCATCAGTTCTGCAAGTTCGAGTGTCCAGGCATGGATCAGATTCTCGACGTTGACCGAGGCTTCGTCGGTGTTAAGACGTGCTACAAGGTCAGGCTGCTGGGTTGCAATACCCCAGGCACACAGATTACGATAACAGGTTCCACAGACCCTGCATCCCATGGCAACGAGTGCAGCGGTTCCGATGTACACTGCATCCGCACCGAGACAGATCGCTTTCGTGACATCAGCACTGTGCCTGATACCACCTGATGCGATGATGGAGACCTCATTCCTGATCCCCTGCTGACGGAGCTTAGCATCTACTGCTGCAACCGCTGCCTCAATAGGGATACCGACATGGTCCCTGAAGACTGCCGGTGCAGCACCGGTTCCTCCCCTGAATCCGTCGATCACAACAGCGTCGGCACCTGACCGTGCGATACCGGCTGCAATTGCTGCCACGTTGTGCACCGCTGCAATCTTTACAAAGACCGGCTTCTGGTGTTCAGTAGCCTCCTTGAGACTGAGAACAAGCTGCTTGAGATCCTCTATAGAGTAGATATCATGATGCGGAGCCGGACTGATTGCATCACTGCCTTCCGGAATCATCCTGGTGCATGAGACATCAGCACAGACCTTCTCACCAGGAAGGTGTCCACCGATACCCGGCTTTGCTCCCTGACCGATCTTGATCTCTATTGCTGCTCCCCGGTTCAGGTAATTGACATCAACACCGAACCTGCCAGACGCAATCTGCACGATCATGTGGTTCTGGTACGGGTAGAGCCCTTCATGAAGCCCTCCTTCACCGGTCCCCATGAATGATCCGATCCGTGAAACCGCTTTTGCCATTGCCATCTGGGCATTGAGGGAGATTGCACCATAACTCATATGCCCGATCATGATCGGGGTTTCGAGTTTGAGGTTAGGCCCAAGTTTTGTATTCAACTCGACATCGTTGCCAGGACCGTAGGTGATATCAAGTTGGCGGGGTTTTTTGCCGATATAGGTCCGCAGTTCCATCGGTTCACGGAGCGGATCGATACTTGGGTTGGTGACCTGGCAGGCATCAAGGACGATCCTGTCAAAGATGATCGGATAATCCCCGGTATTTCCCATTCCACCTGAAAGGATCTTGCCTGATTCAGCCTGCTTAAAAATATTTTCCCGAACGCGATCTGTCCAGACCGGATGACTTCGGTAATCGCACGGTCGTTCTGCGATCATGATGGCATCGCGGGGACACTGGGAGAGACAGCGGTGACAGGCCACACAGTTTCGGGAGTTGATCTTTATTCTTCCGTCTTCCATCCGGTAGACATTATAAGAACAGTTGTCTACGCAGCGGCCACAGAGCATGCACTGATCGTGATCAACAGTTACCTGAAACTTCAGCGGGCGTGATCCGATGATCATGCCACGACCCTCCCGACTATAGGCTGGCCTGCACGGGGCATGGAGATCTTCTTTACCGCAGGATCCAGGGTCCTGATTGCTGCCTCTTCGCTTGAGATATACAGCCGCTGATCATGCTCGCCGATGACGAGAGGCCGGAGTTTGATACGATCCGAGAATCCGACAAGAGAGTCGTGAGATGCTACCGCGATTGCGAACGGACCGTTCATCATCGCCTGGCCGTATGTGAGGCGGATAGCGGTATTGAGCTCCTGCTCTGCAGGTTCCATCCTCTCAATCTCCTCCCAGAATGGAGGAGCCATTGCACGGACAGCATGTTCAGGACTTAATCTGTGCTTTCTGGAAAGCAGATCCATAAGGTACGCGACGACCTCGGTGTCGGTGTACATCCGGCAGAGGTATCCGAAACTCTCGATATATCTCCGGTTAGTCCCGTAGGATGTGATCTCACCGTTGTGGACAACACTCCAGTTCAGGAGGTTGAACGGATGAGCTCCTCCCCACCAGCCTGCCGTATTGGTCGGATACCGGTTGTGTGCTATCCAGAGGTACCCCTCATAATCCTCAACACGGTAGAAGTCTGCAACCTCTTCCGGCCATCCTGATGCCTTGAAGACTCCAATGTTCTTGCCTGAAGAGAAGATGAGTGCTCCGTTTATTGTGGTATTTACTGTCATCACCAGGTGAGTGACGATATCATCATCAGGAGTATCACTCTGGGGCATCAGCTTGCGGTTCGGTCTGAAGAAGTATCTCCATGGGATGTGGACCTTCTTCATCCGGCCTGACTCATACGTGGGGATCTCTTCGTCATGCTCTATCATCCCCCAGGTCTCAAGCAGTTCTTCGACTTTTTCCTTGGGCTCGACTATGTTGTCGTAAAAAACATGTATCGCATACAGATCTGCGTAATCCGGGTACACTCCGTACGCAGCATATCCCGCGCCCTCACCGTTGCCTCGTTCATCCATGATCGCGAGGGCTTCTCTGATTGCAGACCCGTCCATATTTTCGCGAGTCTTATCAATCACGCCAATTATTCCGCACATATCACCACATACACCAAAAAGTCGGCATTATTCCTGCCATTAACGCATCCGGATCAAAATCCTGAGATGGAAGCTTTTTTGTTGTAACCTCTTTTATACGTTCTTCGATCATATTAACATGAGCAGAGACAAAGATCCACCAGCCAGGGAGAGGAAAAGCGATAACGGACGCTGATTTCCTGAACTCGCAAAGAGACCGGGAACCAATTCTGTATCAATAATAATTGATCTCATGATAGGCAGAAGAAAAAAACCAGGTGCCTGATATCACTGAACAATTGATCCCCTCTTTTGCCTGCTGACATTTAGTTATTCCTGTTAAGCAAGGTATTTTTTTATATTGCAAGGTAGAAGCTTGTTTCAATGTCTGATGCAAAGGTCAGCGAGATGATCGCTCGGGTAAAAGCCGATGATGTTGGATTCATCAGGCTCCAGTTCACGGATATCCTTGGTATCCCAAAGAATGTTTCAATTCCAACCTTCCAGCTTGAGAAAGCCCTGACTGAGGGTATCTGGATTGATGGTTCATCTATCGAGGGATTCACCCGGATTGATGAGTCAGATATGATCCTCAAGCCGGATATCGGCACCTACGCAATACTCCCATGGAGACCATCAGAGAAGAAGGTAGCCAGGTTCATCTGTGATGTGTACACCTATGGCAACAAGCCGTTTGAGGGTGACCCACGGTATGTGCTCAGGAAGAACCTGGAAGAAGCAGCAAAGCTCGGATATACATTCAATACCGGTCCGGAACTCGAGTTCTTTGTCTTCCAGCGTGATGAGGAAGATAACCCGACGACCAAGTTCGCTGACCACGGTGGCTACTTCGATCTGGCCCCCAATGACAAAGCAGAAGACCTTCGCCGTGATATCGTCCTTGCACTCACCGACATGGGCTTTGAAATTGAAGCATCACACCACGAAGTCGCTGACTCCCAGCATGAGATCGACTTCAAGTACGGTGATGCACTCTCTGTTGCAGATAAGGTTATCACCTTCAAGTTTGCAGCAAAGACGCTTGCTCTGCTCTATGATATGCATATCACCTTTATGGCAAAACCAATTGCCAGAATTAACGGTACTGGTATGCACTGCCATGGTTCCCTCAGCAAAGACGGGAAGAACACCTTCTTTGATGAAAAGGGAGAGAAGCAGCTCTCAGAGACTGCATTATACTATATCGGCGGTCTGATGAAGCACGCAAAGGCAATCGCCCGTGTTGGAAACCCGACCATCAACTCCTATAAGCGTCTGGTCCCAGGATACGAAGCACCGGTGTACATCACCTGGAGTGCAGCAAACCGGTCAGCCATGATCCGTGTTCCTGCAGCCCGTGGCAACAGTACCCGTGCAGAGCTTCGCAGCCCGGACCCAACCAGCAACCCATACCTTCTCTTCGCAGCAATGATTGCAGCAGGTATTGACGGTGTTAAGAACAAGATCAAGCCACCGGCAGCAACTGATGTCAATATCTATCATCTCAGCGAGGAAGAACGCCAGAAGCTCGGTATCGAGATGCTCCCAGGCTCACTGAAAGAAGCAAACGACGAACTCCTCAAGGACAAGGTCATCTGTGATGCTCTTGGACCGCATGTTGTCGAGAACCTGACCAATATTGCAATCGCCGAGACTGACGACTACCGCCTCACAGTCCACGACTGGGAGATCCAGCGGTACATCAACAACTTCTAACTTTTTTTCAGGTTAATTTCGAAAGATTGATGGTATCCGGAACTGTCTTTTTCTTATGCACCGGGAACCGGCGGTGTCGCATGTTGTCAGCACAATTTTTTTGGTCGTTATCGTAGTAGGAATAATTGCCGTTATTCTTGCATACCTTCTCGGTTTTCTTACCGCACTCACCCCTGCCAGTCGACTGGCTCCTCCACTCATCCAGGTCACGTCGGTGATTCATACTACAGCGTCCGGAACCATGAAAGACGCAAGCAGGGTTTTTATCCAGAATAAGGACTCAACAGAGTTCAAAAACAGAGACCTGATGGCAGAGTTTTACAAAGGTCGTGAGAAACTTTATGCCAGGATTTTTACCCTGCATGGAGCAGATTTCATACCGAGTCATCATTTTGGTGTCTCTACGATGGGTGGAGCCGGGTGTAGTAATGACTACTTCTCGCCTGGAGAGATGATCGAGATCAATCTCAAGGATGGCTATTATGCTCCTGGAGATCTCGTTGAACTCAGGATATATCAGAGATCGTCAGACACCTCCAATATCCGACTCACCGGTAATGTCGGGGATGATAAGTATATGCAGGACTGGCTCAAGGAGAATTATTACTCAGATCACAAAGGATACCGTATCATCTCGCAGCATCAGTTTCGTGCCTGAGTATACTGCATCATGCTCCTGGCAGCGATGCGGGCAACCCTGAGTGGTTCAGGGATCTTCCCGTGATGAGTAAATATGATACAGGCTCTTGCGAGTTCCTTCTCGGTTACTCCCCATCCCCGGGCAAATATTGAGTAGCCGGTCGGAAGTGGAATCTCAATTCTTTCTCCCAATGCTTTGTACCGGTTGATCCGCCCGGTATCTCCAGGAAAATGATGCCTGATATGCTCCTCCAGTCCTTCAGACTTTTCATATGAGACGCAGATGATCGGAATTCCGGTCTGATAGTGGATCGCTGCCGGATCAATGACATTGTACCAGGCGATCACACATCCGCTGAGCATGATCAGGTTCAGATCGTGACGATCCAAATCCCTGATCATCTTGAGAATCTCTCCGGTGGCGTCGTCACCCCCGACTGTCACGGTCCCGAAGACAAATCCGTCTATGTGCAGGTCACGACGCATCACAACACCGCAGAGAAAAGATTGCTCCCTGGATGAGCAACTCTCTGCAATTCCCAAAACCCTGATGCCAGATTTCTGGAGTTGCATGAAAGAACCATATATACACGCGATAATATGTATATGATGGATATCGAGAAGGATCAGGTCTGTGTGCTCATTCCTACCCTGAATGAGGAGCCAACAATAGGTGACCTGATTCAACGATTTTTAGATCTGGGATACACTGACATCCTTGTAATCGACGGGAAGAGTTCTGACCGGACACGGGAGATCGCAGCATCTTCAGGTGCAAAGGTTGTTATCCAGACCGGCAAAGGGAAGGGTAATGCGTTTATTCAGGCACTTGCGTTTCTTGAAAAACCTTATGTCCTGCTCCTTGACGGGGACGGTACCTACGATCCGGAGGATGCTGTTCACCTTTTAAAACCCCTCCTGATGGGGTATGATCAGTCGATCGGAAACCGCCTTGGCCAGGAGAACATTGTATCATTTCACCGCCTGAACCTGACCGGTAACAGGATTCTAAACTGGTTATTTAA
Source organism: uncultured Methanospirillum sp. (assembly GCF_963668475.1). Taxonomy (GTDB): domain Archaea; phylum Halobacteriota; class Methanomicrobia; order Methanomicrobiales; family Methanospirillaceae; genus Methanospirillum. Next base: position 3,872,925 of record NZ_OY764544.1, on the reverse strand, counting down.
GGTTGCCCATGGGAGATACCTGTATGATATCCTCTCCGGGTACCGGGCCTTTACGCTCTCGTCGCTCAGGCGTATGCACCTGTACGAGGAAGGGTTTGGTATCGAGACCGAGATATCATCAGAGGCGGTCAAGAACAAGGATAGGATTGCCGTGATCCCGGTGAAGTACGGGGTCAGGGTCGGGACGGTCACGAAACTAGATCCGATTCATGATGGGATTAAAATAGGCCGGACTATCTACCGGCTTGCCAAACTCAACAACCCGATCTTTTACTTTGGGATGATCGGAGCTCTCATCACCCTTGCCGGTGTGGTCATGGGGGTGTATATTATCAGTGAGTGGTTCAGGAAGATCGACCATATTCCACTTACGATCCTCTCCATGATGCTTGTCATCGCGGGGCTTCAGATATTCATGTTCGGGATTCAGTCTGATATGCTGCTTGCGTACCAGCGGGAGATGCTTCAGGAGATCCAGAATCTGCGGGAAGAAGTGGGATCAGGTAATAAATCTTTAAATGAATAAAGGTCCAACGGTTATATCGCATCTGCGATAATAGTCTAGTGGCATGACAGAGGCTTCCCAAGCCTTTAGCCCGGGTTCAATCCCCGGTTATCGCATAATTTCGCGTGTATCGCGATTCATTTTTCTTCTTAATCCAATATTATTGGTTCACGCTATACCTTCGGATATTCGAATACTTCACAGGAAAAACAAGAGATTTATCTGTAAGATCTGTTTCCAGAACATTTCCAGGCAATGTGAGGCTGCCGATGCGAACCCCCTGATTGAGTGGTGTAAGACAATCCGGTGTACGTGTCTGGTCCGAATATTCAGTACGGCAAGCAGGTAGAATGGCTAAAGAATAATTCAATGAATGGTGCAGGTCAGGAATATGCGGCCATAATAACAATGAGAAAAGGCGGTGGTGATGAGAGTGGTAGATTAATGGGGCATTTCCACAGATACTACATTCAGTTACTGTGTTGAGGATTTATCTTGATGTCTGTTAATATTGTCGTCCATTTGATGACAAAACAAGTGAGAGAGTCAGACTCGAATCAGATGCAGTATTGTCGATACTTGACCGATGTCGGTCTTCTGAGTTGACATTGCTTGGAAGTGTGGCAATCGATGAGGAGATCTCATACATAGTCGATTATGAGAAGAAGGCGAAAGCTCTTCGTGCGGTTTCGATTATTCATGAATACCTGCCTATCACTTCAGATGTGCTGAACCTAACTAAATCGTATGAATCGTACGGGTTACATCTTTTCGATGCTCTTCATTGTGCTTGTGCAACAGTAGGAAATTCTATATTTTTAACAACCGATGATCATATCATATCGACGATCCGAAAAAACCCAACATTCGGGCTTATTGCACACAACCCGGCATCCTGGCTAATGAGGGTGAAATATGAAGACGATCAGTGAGATCAGACGGGAAGGAATCGAAGCGCTATCTAAGGCACTCGGCCCTGTTGACATGGCACGGTTTCTTTCCAGTTTTGAGATCGGTTCCGGGGATTATACCAGAGATCGGCATACCTGGTTGCCATCTGATCAGGATGAAGTCTTTTCAAATATCTTAAAGCGCCAAGAAGTCAGGATTACTGAATCCAGATAATTATACAGAATATTTGATTTGTATTATTTTTCCCATTTTTTTAGATCCTACCTATTGATCAGGTTGGATCAAGTCCTCTCTTACCGGGGACAAGACCTATGCCGGGCTCCTGTTCACCAATGACCAGTCAACGGTCACCAGGACGATCGACTTCTCAAAGGAACCTGATACCCAAACCCGGATCTCGTCAACCGGTCCGGTAGGGATCCAGGAGTATTCTGCACAGACCAGTACTCCGGAATCAGAGGTCTGGCGATGTATGTTTGCCAGGTTAGATGATGAGACCCTTGTGCCGAGATCGAGACCCGGGGAATCCTGGCATCAGGGAATTATACTGCAGACCGGGGTATGTCAGAGGATCTGACATCCGGGGGTGTTGACATCACCGGGTCCGGGCTGATTTCACTGAGTAAGAAGACCGGGACCGTGAACTGGACACAGGAAGAGCGGTCTGTTGCTGCAGGCAGGATGAATGTGAGTGAGAACGGAAATACGGGGGGAATCATGAATCTCATGAGTATCGTTACCGTTGTGTCCCTGGTTCTTGCAATCGGGAATGGTATCGGGATGATACTGATGTACTGGCGATATGCTCAGGTTATCCGGGGCGCAATCATGACGGTGAAAGCAAATAAAGCCGGAGAGGTGGAGATTGTTGATCTGCTTGATGGCCTGTCCGGGATTTCCCGGTGAGCACTTATGCCGGAGAAGAGGGGATATTGTAGTGCTGTGAAAGCGGCGGGGACTGTTTTCGGCGGATGAAATAGATAAATCCGGTCACCGCTTTAGGGGTTGAATGGCTCATATTATCATAGATTAAGGGCATTTTTACCAATCAGTGGCAACAAACGTGTTGAGAATATGAATATCATAAAAACAAATACAGGACACGATAGAATTGGATGAGTCAAGTGGACTCATTATCGGTGAGTAAAATACTCTTACATGTCAAGTAGTTTCCGGGATTTTGGTTTGTTTTTAATATCTCTATAGATAATAGAAGAGCCGACAATCTCACCAGATTGACTATACACAGGCGTAATAATTTGGGACATGTCAACAATTGAACCATCTTTGCATCTTCTTCTACATCTCTGTCGATGAATGGACTCACCATTAATCACCCGAGTAAACACATTTGAGAAATCGTTGGATTTTGGTGGACAAAGAACAGAAATGGGCAAACCGATAACTTCTTCTGGAGTATACCCAAATAATCCTTCAGCCCTAACATTCCAACTTTTTATAAAAAATGTCTTGTCTACTCCGATAATAGCATCTTCAGAGCAAATGACTATCGTTGCAAGAAATTTCAATTCTTCGTCAATTCTTTTTTTTTCAGTAATATCTTCTACAACTATGGAAATTGTAGTCTTGAAAAAAGTTATGATTACTTTTATAAAGGTTAACTCATAAAAAAATTTGCAATTGTTACGATTTATCTCCAGAATATAATTTTTTAACTCGCCAACTTGGCAATTTTGTAACAGATCAAGGATGTTTAAATTAGAAAAAACGTCTAGATTTAATGCATCAATTCTTCTGCCAATTACCATATTCTTGGTCAGGTGTGAAAAATTTAAATATGCATCATTGATAAAGACGATTTTAAATTCGCTATTTAAAACTATAATTAAATCTGAAGTTAGATCAGATAAAGAACAAAGATTCAGTTCAGAAGTAAGCATATATTTCTTAGCTTTCCCAACCTCAAATCTCTTAACCTGGCCTGAAAAATGTAAAAGTTCAAGGTATCGTGCTGCTGTAAATCTGGAAATATTTGCTTTTTTAGCAATCTCTGATATTGATAAGGCCTTATTTTGGTTTTTTAATTGATGTAGGATGATATCGATGATATCTGAGGGCATTAATAAAAAAAGATCATTATTACTATAATAGGTTATTACTAATGTATACCATAATACTATGTTTTATTAAGGGATCTAAAAAGATATCTATTCGTGAATTTGGATAATTCGTCCCCAAATATAATTCAGGCTAATTTACAATTATCTATTCTTTTCGTTGATGATGCTTTGGGGTGGTTAGAGGTCATGAAACTCATCCTAGAAAAAGAAGGTAACTGGCATGTACAGATCTGCCAAAAACCTGACCAAGCATATCAATTTCTTATTAATCAGGAATTTGATTTAATAATTTCCGATTATAATATGAACAGAATAAATGGCATTGATTTTTTTCGATCTTTGAGACAGAAAGGAATTAAAACTCCTTTTATTCTCTACTCCTGTTATTCCAAAGATGAAATATTAAAATTCAAAATTGATTATGAAAAGTTTTATTTTTTCCAGAAAACTGGAAATATTGTACAATTTATTAAAAGTGTTCATAATATAATAAACGATGATTTCTATATCGCTCGGTAAATGGTTAAGTACATTTTAGCTCTTTGAACAAGTCATCCCTGGCTATTAACCCGTTTAGAAACACTTGGTCTGACTTATGTTGAAGATCTTAGTTCTGATGACCGTATTTTTCTTGAACATCATGTATATGGAATCCCTGCTAAGCATAGTGCACAATGATGGTCTCCATGTCGTGCAAAAGTACTGAATACTCAGCCTATTAGGGCAGATGAAATAATAAATGGAGTCGAGTGATGAAGGGTTTACAAATTAATTCCTATTACAGGAGGATTACATTTTATACTGTAAAACCAACACAATAAAACAGACCTGCCATCTACCTGTCTCCATCACACGGTTTCAGCCAAGCTGATGGAATCAACTCAAGATGCAGATAGTTGTCCAAATTCTGGTTCAGATACTATCTATCAACATCAGGTAGCATTGTCACTGGAGTTCCTGTATGATCTTAATCGCACAGAATTCCCCACACATTGTGCATTCCGGCTCACCATCAGAAAGTGAGGAGGCCCGTTCAGGATCGATGGCACATCTGACCTGTCCCTCTCTGTCAAGAACAGACCGAAGCATGGCCACGGACCGGTCCTCAGCCATAACTCCCGACTTAACGGTATCACCAATATGGGCAGCGATCCTGAACGCAATGAGCCCCTCTTTTACAGCATCCACTGTCGGAAGACCGAGATGTTCAGCCGGCGTGATATAGCAGAGATAATCAGCACCGGCAGCACTTGCCGTACTTGCTCCGGCACAGCCAGCGATGTGATCATACCCGACTCCAATATCAGTCGGGAGCGGACCGGCAACAAAGAGAGGGAAGTCTGCCATTTTTTTGTAACGGCGGATCATCGGAGCAATCCGATCCAGACGGATATGACCACCCGCACCCTCGATAATAACCTGAACCCCGGCAGCATGGGCCTTTTCTGCAAGAATTACGTTGTTCTTCTCCTCCATTCGCTGGAGCATATCACGCTGGTCATTGATACAGCCACTCCGTGCCGTATTGCCCAGCGAGAGGACAATATCATGGTCCTGGCAGATTTGGAGGATGGTATCGAAATGTTCAATGAATGGGTTTTCACATTCGTTGATCGCCATGAACGCACTGGTGATAGATCCTCCTTTGGAAACTACTCCCAGAATACGCTTTCTTTTCCGGATCTGTGCGAGCATTGCTGAAGTGACAGTATGTATGACCAGTGAACTCATACCCTCTTCTGCATGAGACCTGACCGTTTCAATAATATCATCAGCGGTCATCTTCTTCAGACCAATCTCCGAAACGGTCTGATAAACGGGAACAGTGGTGATGGGGAGGCTGGTCGAAGAGAAGATTGTCTTCCGGATTCTTTCAATATCCCCGCCCATTGACAAATCGCTAATTGTGTCTGCCCCGAACTTTTCAGCGATTTGTGCTTTTTTGATCTCATCTTCAAGGTAGGCTTTCGAGGATGAGGTTCCCAGATTTACATTGATTTTTGTACGCAGCCCTTTTCCGATACCGGCGCAGTGCCCGTCTCTCTGCATGATGACGATACACCCGGATGCTATACATTCCTGAACATATTCAGGAGGGACCCCCTCACTGGCAGCAATGGAATAAACTGCGGATGGAATGATTCCTTTCTGTACGGCTTGGATTAGTGTGGGTGTCATGGGCAAGGTTGCTCCGGAATTCTGCTGTATTTTTTGGCTGTTCCCGCATATGGTTCTTGAGGAGATTCATATCAGCATGAGAGATGAGATATTCCAGGATTTTACCAGATTATCCAGAATCACAGCCCACAACATGTGGATGTGGGTAGGGTCCTAATCACATGGAAGACGGATTTAACGCTGAACCGGTGGGTATTCCTCTCCGGTAGTTGTACAAAGAAAACCGATCTCCTAAACCCTCGAAACGGCTCTCTTACTTATGGGGTTGTTTTGCCGATCATCGTTCGGTTTGTTTGATATCATCCCGACATATGTCCACCAGATTGGATTGACACCATTTTCACAGAAAATCAGATCAGTATTATGACAGGGATTATTGTATCCCGGCTTTGCTATAACCAGGAAAAAATGTTCATGGCGAATGGTGAATCGAACAAAAGCAAACAATACTACAAATAAATAAGGTTGAGCCGGATGCATTGAAAACCCTACATAGGTATCATTAACCTCGTTGAAATGGTGTATGATACTCTTTTGCGATATTGCAGGGAAAAAACGAGTGGTATTAAAACCATAATCTGCTTCAGCCATCATCGACACTAATTAACAGATATCTTCAGTATACAGAAGTCTCACGGCAGGATCAACCGGTAAACAGGGTTATCGCGGAACGTCGCGGAAGATTGCGGGTGCTTTCCGCGACAAATCCAGGCACGTATAGACCCTGTATATAATATATATATAAAATTATTAGCTTTTATGTACATATCGCGGAAAATGAGAATATACAGTGCATGATCAGACACATCATCAATAGTATGTGAGTATACAAGTGAGTTTTAGTTTTCCGCGAGATGAGATCCAGAAACCCAATCTGAAGAAGTAAAGAGGTCGGATATGCAATCAGGAGATTTTGGTACTCGCGCCCATTCCCGCGAGATGTCCGCGAAACAAAGGATTGGACAGCGATCAGGATCAGGTTCCGCAATGACTCCTGTACGACATTCACACCAACCCCGGGCCCCGGTTACCATCAGATCAGAAGCTGAAGGATTTTTCAACAGTCGTACCAATCGGCATGCCCCGGTTTCACCTGATGAACCCGGGTATTTAATCACGACTCCGGCTTAGTACTCGCTATAACCCTCACCCGTTTCGCTGCCAGCACTGCAGTCGAGAACGCAGCCTGAAGATTATATCCCCCCGTATCCCCGTCAATATCAAGAACCTCACCTGCAAAGAATAAACCGGGAACAATTCGTGACTCCATCGTCTTCGGGTTTACCTCTGACAACTCAACACCACCTCGGGTAACCATCGCTTCATCAGGTCCTCCAAGTCGCGCAACAACAAAAGGACAGGCGGTCAGAAGATCTACCAGTGCAGTCCGGTCTTTTTTGGAGAGATGGGCAGCGGTGAGCTCCAGATTAACACCGGCAAGTTCCATAATTTTTCTGATAAACCGGTCAGGGAGATCAAATGCCCCAAGCACAGTCTTTACCTGTCGATTGCCAGCAGCGGCAATCAGACTGACCAGATCCTCATTCACTTTCCGTGCATCAGTCCCGGGCATAAACGAGATACGAAGAGTATCAGCAGGTCTGATATACCTGGAAAAATCAAGAATTCCAGGCCCGGAAAGTCCGGTATGAGTGAAGAGAATATCTCCGGTGTGCGTTTTGATCTTCTTCCCGTTCCTGAAGAGAGAGACCGGCCGATCAGCAAATGAGATCCCTGACAAATCCGTGAACAGATAGTCTCGCACGTATACACCGGTGAGGGCCGGACCAGTCTCTGCAACCTGGTGACCAAGGTCACGGGCGAATCTGAACCCGTCACCGGTTGAACCGGTGGCAGGATAGGTATCACCACCGGTTGCTATCACCAACGCATCGGCACTGACCTTGTCTGTGCCACTCTGTATCAAAAATCTGCCATCTTCAATAGACACCGAAACGACCGGCTGCTGGCTCCGAATCTCAACGCCACGCGTACGACACTCACCAACAAGAAGATCAAGAATATCTGATGCCTTTCGTGAGACCGGGAACACTTTTCCCCCGATCTCGATCTCAAGAGGAACCTGATTATCATTGAAAAACCGTATCAGATCCTGATTAGAGAAGTTCATCAGTGCAGGTTTTAGAAATGAGGCGTTCTCCCCGTAATGAGTCAGAAACGATCTCACATCACCGTCATGGGTAACATTGCACTGACCTGACCCGCTGATCAGCAGTTTATTGCCACAGGACCTCTTCTTCTCAAACACGACAACATTCAGGCCTTCACCTGCTGCCTGCAATGCACAGAAGAGCCCGGCAGGCCCACCCCCGATGATACCCAGCGAAAAATTCCCAGACATGAAACAGGTACCTCTCTCACCGGCACCGGTTATCACTATCTGTATTGTACATCCGAAGGTATTCCATTCACATATTATCGAACGGTGCTTCAGTATTCATACAAAATCCATAATATCAGGAGATCGAAGTTCATCAGGCTCATACCGTGCCGAAATGCAACAGTGGCGAGGAATGCCAGATCTACAAGAGCCGAGAATCCAGAGAGTGAACAGATAATAACAGAAAGGTGATCCGGGATCCAAAAAACCGTTTACGTTCCGGAATCGGTATCCCGCTCGATATACATCCCATGCTGATAATGCCGGAGCAGGAACTTGTGTACCTTCTCAGACTGCACCCAGGCACGATCCAGTTTATCGATGAGATCGTTGATAATACCCAGTTGCACCTCAATCTTGCCTGAATACTCACCGCCCTGCAGGAGATTAAGCCCTTTAATCACCTGTATCGGGTTGCGAATCTCATCGTTGAGGATCTGGAACTGCTCCATGTTCAGTTCAAGCTGGGCGAGACCTGCACGACGGATCTCTTCTTCCCGCTGGACTCTGAACGAGACATCATGAAAGTAAACAACGAGTGATGATATCTGCCCGTCATCGATCTTAAGGGGAGTGATTGAGATGTCAAACCACCTGCTCTCCTGGTCTGGCAGGGGGATCTCCATACTCCAGGACCGTATACTCCCGTCACCGATTGACTCTTCAACCAGTTCCAGAAAACGGGCATAGATCTGGTCGGTAAATACATTCCTGATATCAGAAAGGGGACCGTTACCAAGCCCGGGAAAAGCCGTCATTCCAGCAGGATTGACATATGTTATAATCCAGGAGGGATCGATGACAAGGATCAGATCATCAAGCTGCTCGGCAAGCCTGCGGTACCGCTGCTCACTCTCCTGAAGAGACTGCTGAATGATCCTCCGGTCAGTAATATCGATGATATTGCCTGCAATACACCGGGAGTCCAGAAGTTTGATGGTGGTCAGGTATATCTCAAGAAATATTTCACGACCGTCCTTCCTGATTCCGGTACATTCAAAATTGTGTGGCTGATCTACCCCCTCCATCGCCTTGGCGATACTCTTAATAAACAACTCATGATCAGACGGGTGAATAAGCACCAGGGGATCTTTGAGTTTAAGCAACTCTTCACGCCGGTACCCGAAGATGGAACAGATCCGGGGATTTACATACCTGAACACCGTATCACAGAAGAGAAAGATCCCAAGATTTGCCTCCTCCACCGGACTCTTGTAAAACTCTTCAATGTGCCGCCTGTACCGGGCAGAACCGATAATCTCCGCAGCCATGATAAGGGTCTGAATCTCAATCGAAGAGCGTCTCTGCTCCTGCTCATGATCTTCAAAGACAAGATACCCGCACATCTGGGAGTTAGCATAAATTGGAAGGATCAGGAGAGAAGCAATGCCTTCTTTCTGCAAGAACTCTCTATCAATTGCGGGCATTGTTGAGAGGCCACCTGAAAATGACCGGCTTGTAGTAAGAGTCGAATGCCAGTGTTCAGGCCAGTGTGATGGTGATCCCGGCTGTCTGTTCTCTGTTCGTGACCAGACCACAGAGACTTCGCAGCCTGTTGGCTCGGTCTCACAATCCCTGACATTGACAAGGTAGACAAGGTCTGCTCCGGTCGCAACACCAAGCCTTCCGAGAATGTCGCGGGAATCTATATGAAGGATCGTTCCTTTCAAGAACTGTTCGGCTGCATAACTGATGGCTTCAAGGATTGCATCCTTTCGTCTGACTGCACTGACTGCTTCCCGCTGGCTGACCAGGACCCGTACCTTCTTTGCGATATCAAGGGTCTGGATATCGAGTTCATCACCCTTATTCTGGTAAAAGTCTGCACCTGCATTTAACGCCTCAATGGCTATCTCTTTGCTGTCCTCACCGGTCAGCATGATGAACGGCAGATCAGGATACTGCTGCTTGATGATCTTTAAAAACTCAATGCCATCCATATATGGCATTGCATAATCAGAGATGACCGCATCGACCGGATGTGTCTTTAGATACTCAAGCCCTTCTTCAGCTGAAAGACATGTAAACACAGAAAATTCCCTGCTGGCTTCAAGAAATAACCGGAAAATTCTGCAGAGATCCTCGTTGTCATCGACGAAGAGAACACGAATGATGGATATTTCCTGCACGGCGATCCCCGGTATGATGATACTATGTTTCAGTTTCCTGATAAAGATGCAGGGAGTACCGCTGCACCGGCATACAGAAATGAATCATCTCTGCTGAATATCCCGAAATGCCCGGGTGAGATCTGCAAAATCAACCCTGCCATTACGATTGAAATCAAACCTTGAGGATATATCGCTTTTTGAAAGCCAGTCGAAATTCCTGAAGAGCAGAACAAGGTCCTGCATGTCGAGGCGTCCATTCCCGTTCAGATCCTCGAATTTACCATCGTTGTTGGGATCTGTCATCTTCTGAAGAATGGATGAATCAAACTCAACCGGTGACGCGATGTCTGCCCTGTAATGCACTACCACCGGTGCAGTTCCGTTCTTTTCACTTCCGATATCCATCTCTGCAACAGACTCGATCTGTGCTGAATCAACACCCATTGCCTGCGATGATGCACTCACTGACTGATATGAGGCAGCCGAACCATTTGCAGTGGTCGATCCACCACCAAAGACACAACTTGGATCAGTGGATGTGTTCGCATTACCGCTCACCTGCTTGACTGCAATGACCCTCTCCTCGGTCTGCATCGCGTTTGAGCCGCTCGCATGATAACTCACGAGCCGCTGCGATGAGGTTGTCTTATCTGCTGAAAGTGACCGGGTCTCTGCAAGGGTTCCTCCATTAGTGAGAAGTGTGGCTGCATACACTGCTGTTCCTGCCCACTCGGTCTGGCCGGTAGAGTTTCTGCTGTCATACACATGTTCAGCAACCGTCCGTGAGTTTACCATCCCGGTCCCCTGGGTCTGTGCCTGAATAGTGGCACTCGTATCACCACGATATACCCTGCTGAAGAGGTCAAAGAGTCCTGCAACCTTCGACCGGTCAGATGCCATATTCATATCGCTGGAAGTTCCGGAGCCGTAGGTGAATGAACTTCCGATGATGGCCGGGCTTGAGGCATTTCCTGCAGGGTTTGATGAGTTTGCACTCACCGAATACTGGATTTCTTCAGATGAGATCCGGGTTCTTGATGTGAGTTGAAGGGTATTTGCAGTGATAACATCCATCGATGCAGATGCAGTAAACGATCTGTTTGAATCTGAGCCGGAGTCACCTGATGCCAGGGCACAGAGAATTGATGAACTATCATTAGAACCCTTGGTTGTCGTGGTGATGATATTCTCGCTTGCTGCAAGATGACTGCCAGTAGATCCAGCATCATAACTGATAACCTTCTGGGAGTCAACCGACCCGCTCTCTGCAGTCTTTCCTCCGGTTGAGACAGTCTTTGAGAGGGCAAGGGCTCCGCCATTGGTCATGGTCGAGTCACGAAAGAGTTGGGCCGAACCATTCACGTACGGATTGCCATATCCCTGGGTGAAGGTAGAACTGTCGTGAACCATCCCCACCGTATCAATGAGGGTACCAACTGATACTTCAGATGCAACAGGAGATACGAACAGAAACAAACCACCTGCCAGTACAAGAAATGATATTTGTATTGCCCGAAATAACGAAGGGCGGAGCATTATCGCATTTTTAGTATTGATATAAAAGTATAAAATAAATGTGATAAATTGCGTTAAAGCAATAATCCGGAATTATGAGAAGCACCGACGATGTAGAGGTAAACCCAGACCCAAATGTTACGAACTGACATCAAGGTAATGAAGTTCTGCCATGTGATGGGGATGATACCGCTCTTTTGCTTCTTTGAGTCCGGGAAGGCCCATGTCACTCTCCCGGTTGATAAACTGGTACCGATCTTTGAGCATGGCTGCGGTCTGGTAGTTTATCTCCTTGTAGATTCCCTCACACTCAGGCATCCCCTTCTCATAGTGTACGACCGCGGTTTTGGGATTGAGCTCTTCAAATATGGCAATCCCACCGATCTCACCATGGGGTTTTACTGCAATTCCTTCATACCCGAGCTGATCAAACACCTCAAGTGACTCCCAGAGCGCCTCTTTCTCATGCTTCAGAATTGTGTACTTATCACACTCTTTCCACTGGCACCAGCGCTTTAAGAACTCTTTCACCTCATCAAAGTTCTCTTCCGTGATCGGTTCCACTGTTGACGGACACTTCTTCCTGAACTTATTGAGTTGTTTTCTGATCATCAGGTACTGCTTTCCCTCAAGGTTTGTAAGATCTGATGTCTCATAGACATAATCGAAGAAGTCCCGGTCTTCCTTTAACCGCAGATCAGGCCTGACCTCCTGAACCCACTGGTACTGCCATGGCTCAAGTACGAGAAATGGTGCCTGCTGACCTGAAGAGAGCGCGAGGTCGATGACCGCATTCAGGACATCCGGGTTTTTCGGTCCGATGGGACAACGGAGAGATGTGTATGAGTCAGTGCTACCTCTGATTATCAGGCATCCTTCCACAACTGCTATCTCGTAATGACCATAGTGCCTCCAGCAGTAACACGTTCCAAAGGTATTCTCTGAGTGTTCAATCGGATACCGTGAGTAGATATCATCGAAGATCTTCTTGTCTTCAAGCGTGAGTGGGTGGAAGTCATCATCGTCAAGTATCATTCTGACCGTCCGGATTATGTATTAAGAAGATGAGGCCGTTATCACTGATAAAACCTGATTTTTCATAGAACGACTGAGTGTCAGGCTCGGCAACAAGGTAGAGCGAAGAGAGCCCTGCAGCGTGTGCTTCTCGTACTAAAAATTCCAGAATCCCGGCTCCGATATGCATCCCTCTCACTTCTGTGAGAACACAGAGATCATGGATGTAACCGGCTCCGACACGGTCTGAAATGATTCGCCCCATCGCGACAGCCCTGCCTGTCCCGGAATCGATCCCCACTGCAAAGATGAAACTTCCCTTGATCAGGGGGGCAATACCTGAAGGATCATAATAGTCCCTCCACCATCCGGCAGATCGGTAGAGAGCAATGATATCATCATCATTCCATCCCTTCACAACCTGATATGTCACTGGCGCTGTAGTCATGAATTCTTCGTTCGTACCCTTCGTTTCTTCTCTGATCGTGAAGGTTCTTTTGATTTCATGCAACCGCACCGAATAGAGGAACCAAGAATTTCGGATTCTCTATATGGGTTCAGAGAAAACTATACAGACAGGATCAGATATATGGAAATCCGACGTGTGCAGATGACGGGAGGCTCCTCCTACGTCATCACCCTTCCTAAGAACTGGGTAGAATCGCTGCATATCAAGAAGAATGATCCCCTTGGCGTTCTGATTCAGCCGGACGGAACCCTGATGGTCACCAAGAATATAAATGGTGACCAGATCCAGCGTATCAAGGAGATTACCGTTGATCAGCAGACCGAACCAGATTTTTTTCTTCGCCTGCTCATCGGAACATACATCGCTGGTTACAGCACCATCAGGATAACAACCAAGGACAGAATTCCCGGGCAGATCCGGGTTAAACTCCGTGAGTTCTCAAGCATGGTGATAGGACCTGAGTGTGTCGAAGAGACCGATCAGTCCATCCTTCTCAAGGATCTCCTCAATCCCCTTGAGATGCCATTTGAAAACTCATTAAAGAGGATGTTCGTTATAGTGAAAGGGATGCATCACGATGCCATCGAGGCGATGCTGAAGGATGATCCCGATCTTGCAGATGATGTGATGGACAGGGACAACGATGTTGACCGGCTCTTCTGGCTGATTGCACGTCAGACCAACATGATTATGCAGAATATTCATCTCTCCCGCAAGATGAACACCACCATCGTTCGGATGCTGCCCCATTTCCAGGTAGGGCGGATCATGGAGCGGGTGGGAGATCACGGGGTTCGTATCGCCCACAATACCAGAAAATTATCATCAAGCGACGTTGGCCCTGAAATTTCAGCACATATACAAAAAGCATCAGATGCAGCGATCCAGGTTTTTGAGAAGAGTGTTGAGGCATTCTTCACCCATGATCTCAAAAAAGCCAACCGGATGATCGAATCCATTCATCATCTCGAAGAAAATTATACACTCATCAATTCAGAGATCCTCTCCCTCCCCACTACTGTCGCTGTTCCGATCCGCAACATAACTGATAGTATCCGCAGAACCGGGGAATACTCAGCAGATATCGCTGAGAATGTCATCAACTATGAGATGATGATAGAAGACACCTGAATCAATACAGGTTCATCAAAAAGGGTTTCAGTTAATTCAGTTAGATCTGATCCATATCCCTGAGCAGACTCTTCACATCGATCCAGATGATCAGCTGGATCAGTTCCTTCTCTTTATCCCTGCTCTTTTTCTTGATGATACCCATGATATGGGTTCCTTCATCCCCTGAGGTTGCTGTCTCGTCAACCTGTCCTGCAGTGTATGTTGAAACCGTGAGCACATCATCAACCATGATCCCGATCTTGGAGTTTGTCAACCGGTCATCGAGCACAATAATTCGTGACTCTTCCTCACTGGTGGATGATTTCGTTGTGATTGCAAGCTGCTGCTTGAGATCGATGATGGTGGTGATCTCACCCCTGAGATCAATAATCCCTTTGATATACGACGGACTGTTTGGAAGACGGGTTATTCGTGAGTATTCTACGACTTCCTTGACATCAAAGAGATCTATAGCGAAGTGATCCTCTCCGAGAAGAAACTCTACGACCTGAAAGGACTCTTCTGTTGTTTCACCATGCCCGGCACCATGAGGACGTGAAGATCCCGGTCCGGGGGTGAATGTACCTGTCTGGTCTGGTGATGCAGGGCTCAGGGTATTGCCAGCCATATGAACAAATTACCCGGGAAGGATAAAAATGCATCCAAGCCTGTTACCATGGTATGGAGGAATATGAGTCTAAAAAGAGGAGGGTGAATGATCAGTTACAGAAGATACACGGGCCGATATACAAAGTCCCTACGTTGATATTGTTTGATTTATCCAGTTCAGGCATACCTTCGTCACAGTCGGTCATGAACGAACAGGGATCGATGACCGAGTAGATGAAGTACTCACCATTTGTAAGATCCGACGGTATGGTAACCTGCGTGGTGTTGGTCTTCTGTTCAAGCGGACATATTGAATCCAGCCTCCACACACCCAGATAACTGGCAGTTGCGACATCAAACTTCTGGTACGGAGAGAGGTAGTACGCAACAGCAACATCATTTGCACAACCTTTTCCTACATTGGTTATCGTATCAGTTATCGGTACAGTCTGACCGGGTTGAGCCTTCGGCCATACAGTTCTGATATGTGTCAGATCCGGAATCGGGGATGCCGGGTTGTACCTGATGTTGATCGGCTGATTGCTGACCCAGGCGTTATTGAGGGTATTCTTCTCCTGAACCGCGGAGGTAACTGTGATCTTCTTGGTCAGGTAATAGAGGCCTGCTTTCATATCAGAAGAAACACCTAGCAGCTTCTGTTCGGTGCTGGTCTGGTCTGGCTGCAGACTCATGACGGTCCGCCACCCCAGATGTCTGCCATTGGTCCCGTCAGTATTCGGAGAGAGCAGGTACTCAATCCTCACGATATTCGCTTCAGCACCTCCGATATTCTTCACTGAGTCAGTGACTGTTAAGGAGTCGCCGATGAATGCCTCACTAGGCTGCTCGGTATCCAATGTGAGAACATCAGGCCCTGACTCCCGCACCACCGGTGTTGTATCTGAATTGGCACTTGATCCAGACGACGGGGTGATCTTAATTGGATCCTCATTGAACCAGAACGTAGAGGGAGATCCTTCCCCGGTCATCTGATCAACCGGAACAAATGAGGTGAAGAGATAGTATGATCCTATTTCGATATCTGCAGGAATATCGAGGGTTCCAGAGATCTCCTGTTCTCCTTCCCCTGAAAATTCCGGAAGGGCGATCGTCCCTGCCGGAATCAATGATGAATCAGGCCTGCTCTGTGTTGATAGAAAAAGACTCACACTCCCGGGGTTGCCTGCATCGCTTGTGGTATGATTCACAATCACTGTGACCGGCATCACACTTCCAGCACTTACAGTGGAAGCAACGAGAGTTCCGATCCCCTCAACTCCCGCATTTCCACCTGAAGTCACAAGAATAGGAGATTTAGACCACTGGATATTGTTGGATGAGTCCTCCCCAGGCACCGTCCTGGTGGGATCGATCCATCTGATCAGGTAGTACGTCCCCGCTTTTGTCTCTGAAGGAATTGTAAATGTAGTATTGCCGTACTTCTGTGCTCCGGCCTTCAGGCCGTCCACATGCCAGGTTCCGATCAGAATCTTGTCATCCATCTTCTGATCAACAGAGAGGAAGTATTGTACATCAAACGGACCTGCTGATTCTGATCCACCATTCCGGATAAAATCCTGAAGTTCGTCAGAAGTACCGGCTGAGAGCGATGTCGGGGCGATGATACGGGTTCCTGATATATCAGCCCCGGATAAAGCACTGGCTGTACTGATACAAAGACAAAATCCGATAAGAAGAGCGAGTACGGACACACAACCTGTCCGCAGAGAACTGCTTCGCATAGCTTCCCTATCTTTGGAATGGCACAAAAATCTTCTGTTCCGCCGGGTCCTGTCGAGAGAGTCAGGATTACGGGATATACACGGAAACCTGAAGGCAAAAAAAGGGAGTGTGGTTACAAACGGCGATGATATGCCAAAAGCAGGCTGGCAACCAGAACTGCAACAACCACGGCTGCAGGTGAGAGTGGTGACTTGGCCTTATTCAGACCATTCACGAGCATATCACGGTCTGACTTAAACTTAGCCTGGTCGGGGTCAAGTTTGATTGCAATATCATACGCAGCAAGGGCCTCATCATTTCTGCCGAGAAGGGCCAGAGCTGTCCCTTTATTATCGTAGGCTATAGGTGATTCAGGAGTAAGGGCGATCGTCTTGTCCCAGGCCTGGATCGCCTGTTCATACTGCTCCATACCGGCATAGGCAAGACCGATATTATACCATGCATTTGCTGAAAGGGTAGAATCTATCTCTGCCGCTTTCTGCCACGCACTGATAGCCTCAACAAACGAGGAGTTGTCGAATTGTGCACTTCCTATCTCAAACCACTCTTCTCCGGTCTCTGCATAGGCCGATCCCACCAGAGCGAAGCAGAGTATAATCAGAAGAATAGCCTGATATCTCATCTGCATCCTGATACCCGTAGATGTACGTCAGTAATCATAGTTAATATTCGCCATGTGCCTGAGGTCAGAGGTGTCTCAGTTTTCGGTTGATCTTTTCAAAGAAGTTCTGCCCTGCATCCACAAAGAGGGCAGGCCGGGGTGAGCGGATGACATCGATTGTGCTCATCTCACCGATATGGCGGATGACCTGGCCGTCTATTACAAGTTTGGCAGGCTTTTCTGCCTCAAGGGTTACCCTCACCGTCCGTGACGAATCGATGAGATGAGGCCGGTTGGAGAGCATAAACGGGGCAAGAGGGACCATGAGGAATCCTTCTACTCTTGGATCAACGATCGGACCCCCTGCACTCATGGCATATGCCGTGGATCCGGTGGGTGTGCTGATGAGGAGTCCGTCAGCTCTGAACCGTTCAGCAACCACTCCGTTTATGTGGATCAGGAACTTGAGCATTTTTGCAGGCCGATCTGTGACGATCAGCGCCTCATTCAGGGCATCTCCGATATAATTACCATCAATTGAGAGAGAGATCCTCATCCGGGGTTCGGTTCTGACCGGGAGGGAGAGGTGATCGAAAAATCTGAACGCATCTTCAGGCTCCAGGTCGGCAAGAAACCCAACTTCTCCCCTGTTTACACCGATTAATGGAACCTGAACCGGCATCAGTTGTGCTGTCAGGAGAATGGTTCCGTCTCCTCCGACCACCACCACGAGGTCAGGAGGAGAGGCAGGGTCAAAGAGATCTCTCTGCTCCTCATGAAGGTTTTCAGGCCCGAACCGAACCGTATGCCCGATCTTTGTGAGGTGATTCCCAAGCTGATCAGCATAATCCCGGGTGCGTGAGTCCTCAAACCGGACAACCATCAGTATATCCATATGATCACCGCAGGTACTCGATCACTTTCCTGTGCAGATGCCCGTTCGTTGCAATAAGGCACGTGCCGATGGTGACTTCATCAGCAAAGACTATTGCCCGTCCGTCAAGATCTGTAACAAGCCCTCCGGCTTCCTCGCAGATCAGAACTCCTGCAGCTGCATCGGTGACACGCAGGGTTTTACGTAGATCCACAAATCCGTCAATTCTCCCTGCTGCCACATACGAGATCTCAAGGGCAGATGCTCCGAACTGTCTGAATCGCCGTATCTTCTGCATCAGGTTAAAGATCCGGTCCTGCTGGAAGTGTTTGCCATAGATACTCATGGCACTGGTCTGCAGGTCAGAGGTTGGAGATGTGTGGATCTGGGATCCATTCAGAAATGCACCGCTGCCTTTCTCAGCGGTAAAAGTCTCACCGGTGGCAAGGTTTCGGACAAAGGCACGTAGAATCTTTCCTTCCTCAGCATACGCAATGGATAGAGCATAGAAAGGAATGTTCATGACTGCATTATAGGTCCCATCTACCGGATCCAGAAAGACTGTCCCTTTCTCTCCTCCTATTGATATCCTGCCGATCTCCTCGCTGATGAGGGTTTTGCATAATCCATGCTCTTTAAGAAAGGCGATGATAAGATCTTCGGCTACTTTATCGATATGTTTGGTGGGAGTCCCATCAGCCCCCATCCCGATAACACGTCCTCCTTCCTCTGTCCCGCAGAGTGGAGTGATCGCATTTCTGACTGTTACCGCCATTAAATTGCATGCTGAAAAGAAGTCCATGGATATCGCTACCAGGCGTCCTATTACGGTGTATTTATGTGTGGGTGGCTCGATACATATAATCAGCTTTTAATTAGGTGTTTTATGAAGGAACAGACTGAAGTAGGTAAACTGAAAGAGGGAAAATACTTGCTGGTTGAGGATGAGCCTTGTAAGATCCTCTCGATCAGTATATCAAAACCGGGAAAGCACGGTGCAGCAAAGGCACGTCTTGACGTGATGGGTATCTTTGATGGGGTCAAACGATCCATTGTCCAGCCGGTTTCAGCAAAGGTGTATGCACCGATTGTGGAACGAAAAAATGCACAGATAATCTCAATTGCCGGAACCATCGCACAGCTTATGGATCTGGCAGACTTTGAAAACTTTGAACTTGCAATTCCTGATGAGATATCCAGCAAGATCGAGGTTGGAAAAGAGATTACCTACATTCAGTCCATGGATAAGCGTAAGTTCGATTAAATAAAATAGTCTCATGAAACACTTCAGGTGTTTCACTTTTTTGTTAAGTTTTTATCAAGAGAACTACTGCTGATCTTTGTTCGCAGAAAAATTAGTACCTGATATCAGGCAGAGTTTTGAGCTTCCAGCCTGATGGTTCTTTGACAAAAACAAGATCGAATGGAATAGTCTTTTCAACACCATTCAGAAGCACTTTCAGATTCCCTCTTGCAGTAGCAGATTCGGCCTGGATCAGGGTGTTATCCTTTCCTATGTTGCCCCGTACAAGGATATCATCAACCACAACATCAGTAACCCTGATGCCAGTAGCCCGGGTCTGCTCATAATTCTGATAAATCGGTTGAACCTTATCGGGGCTAGTAAGGTCACTGGCTAAGTAATTCGTGATATTTGTAAAGTAGGTTGCACTCAGGTTCTCATTGAATCCGGTAAAGAACGCACTCAGTTGTCTCTTGATGGCATTCTGTTCAAGAGTATAATTCGCGTCGAGTTTTGGGATATATGAGGTATTCGTTTGTTCCGGTACCTTGATCTGGATATTGTATGAATCGATACTCTGGGTATCAATGGTGAATGAATAATTACCAGGACCATAGATCCGTTGTGTCCAGGGCCTTGGATCTTTTATAGTCTTCCATTTTTTATCCCAAGCATCCTTGTATTCATCCGAATCAAAATATTCCTGCTTTCCTTTCTCCTTCATTATTTTTTCTGCTTCGGCTTTATGCCTGGCTTCATCCCACTGAAGAGGATCGATACCTCCATTCGGTTTAATTACTAGAGGAGGAGATGATGGATCATCTAAATTTGTCGCGGTAATTATGATGTCAGGTTTTGTATAACCAACTGATTCCACTAGAGGTTGTCCGAAATAATCAGTAGTTTCCACATCAAATGGAGATTCATCAGAACCTGCAGTCCATCCTTCATCTTTTGGAGTTTTTGTTAATATTTTATCTGAACTAGGCTTAAACTCAGTATCACTTTCATTTTTTGTATAGGTATATTCCCATTGTTTAGTATCATTGTTAAACGTCTGTTCCCATTCATAAACCACTAATGGTTCTTTGTATTGGCGATTAAACTCGAATACATTCTTATCAGTATCTGCTGGAGTTGCAATATGTGTCTGAAATGTTACTGAGTACTGAACATCAAAATATCCATAAGGTATAGGTACTGATTGTATTTTCGCACTATTCACATTGCTAAAATTCGAATATACAACCATTGGAGTGATATTTTTATCAGTATCTTCAGGATAGGGCCTGCTTTTAAATATTGTACCGGTGTTTTTCTCTGTAGCCTGAAGGGGGATTGGGTTTCCGTCCCATGTTGGAACAGGAGTTATCGGGGCTTTTACTACAACAGACCGGGTGGTATTGTAGGTAACCTTGGTATCATTATCAACTATCTTTACAGTCCAATTGCCCTCAGGAAGTGTGACATTTTGAGCAGTCAGTGTCCCATTATCAAGTTTTGATGAAAAGGTCTTAATTACTCCATCATTGACAAAGGTAACATTCTTCATTGATTCTGTAAAATTCTTCCCTTCAATAACAAATGTTGACTTATTACTGTCAGCAGTAAGGTTCTGAGGGTTTATTGAGGTCACCTTGGGAATGCTGGTTATTCGTTTGACTGAGGTGTTACCCGGACTTGTGTTGTTCACTTCGGTCTGATTCCCACCCTTCAGCATCTTGGTGAGTTCGTCTGGAATGAGTTGGACGGGCTTTCCGGTAACGAGTGGCTTGACATACATCGCCATGAAGAGCACGATGAAAATAGCCACAATAATAATTAGCATATCACGTTTTTCCATCAATGCCTCAACAACGAGAGTTGAACTCCCTGATTATGCATCAGGGAGATATTTCAGGGGTATCGAGATCGTGATTCTGTACTTCTCCAACTGATCTGCAGTAATATTCAGGTAATATTCATGCCCACCTTCAAAGAATCTGCCTTCTTTTGGATCTGGCGCTTTTCCCTGTTTGTACACCATACTCCGGATCGTTTTGTCAGCTTCACCAGAAACTCCTTTCTCGATTACATCCATCATGAAGACGGGTATTGAACCGGATGGGGTAACATTATACGCTACCTCCCAGTACGGGGTAGGAATCCTGAATGGAGCAGTACTCCCGGTGTACTTACCGACAATATCAGCATATGTTATCATCTGCACGGCAGGCATCGGATTATCTGCATCCGGTTGCCAGGTGACCGGAGTCATGGACGGAAGCGGTTTTCCTATATCTGATCCTGCTTGAAGCGACACATCTGCTGTCGGTACTGCCGAAGCCGGAACCGGAGTTGGTTCTGGCGTTAGTACAATTTCAGTTGGTCCTGTGACAACAATCCCGGACTCTGCTGCTCCCTGTTCAACCGGTACAGATGGCGCAGGTGTCTCTGGTAATCCCAGATTTGGTGCCTGGTGGGTAAGCATTGGCTTTACCACTAGAGCAAGTATGAGAACCACGGCCAATGCTGCCACTATGGCCAGGATATCCCGACGTTCCATTACGTAAATCCCCCTCTGTTATCTACTTGGGTGAGCATGATATTTATATCGTAAAGAAATGCCCCGGGCTGAATTGTCCTGGACACAAAGGGCAGATGAGGATACCACGGATTTATGTTCTGATTCCTCCAAATAATATACGAATCCCAGCAGAGATAAGGTCCCATTATGGTTGAGAACGATAATAAATCACCGGAATCATGCGATAATAACTGTTCTTCCTGTCAGCAGAGTTCAGACTGTGGTCAGGCTAATAAACTTCCGCCAAAGGCAGATGTTGATGTCAAGCACGTCATCCTTGTCCTGTCTGGAAAGGGTGGAGTTGGCAAGTCCACCGTGGCTGTGAACCTCGCCTACGCCCTCTCCAACCATGGACGCCAGGTAGGACTGCTCGATCTGGATATTCACGGACCAAATGTACCAAAGATGCTCGGGCTCGAAGACCACCAGTTGAGTTCTGAGAATAATAAGATCATACCGGTGCGGGTGACCGGGTCACTTCAGGTCATCTCGATGGCATTTCTGCTTCCTGAAAAATCAGCACCCGTTGTATGGCGTGGCGCTATGAAGGCAGGTGCAATCAGGCAGTTCCTTGAGGATACAAAATGGGGATCGCTCGATTACCTTGTTGTTGATCTTCCGCCAGGTACCGGAGACGAAGCCCTGACCATCGCACAGATCGCACCAAACCTGCGTGGAGCAGTCATTGTCACCACTCCACAGGATGTCTCAACCCTCGATTCAACCAAGGCGATCACCTTCGTTGAGATGTTGAAGATGGATGTGCTTGGAGTCGTGGAGAACATGAGCGGTCTGACCTGCCCGCACTGTGGTGAGGTCATCGATCTCTTCGGAAAGGGTGGTGGTGAACGGATCGCACAGGAGCATAATGTACCATTCCTTGGCAGTATCCCACTCGACCCCGAGATGCGCAAGGCCGGAGATGAGGGACGTCCGTTTATCATCAAACGCAAGGATGAGACGCCCAGTTGGAAGGCCATCAATGACATCATGGAGAAACTCGTAAGCATTGTAGAACGGTGAGAATGGACTATATCAGAATCCTTTGCGGGAGGGAAGAAAAGATCCCTCTCTATGATCAGGTCGTTTTATGTCTCGAGGATATCACACTCCTGCCTGATATGATAGAACCTATCTTTCGTGAAGCGGGAACGCTCAACGAGCAGCTCATTGATAAGTTCCGGTTCGGGCTCCTCAGAGTTCAGATCTACTCCGAGATCCACAGGAATATGGACATGGAAGAGTCACAGAAGATGCGGTACGTTTCAGAGATGATTGAACGTGCAATCTTTGGCGGGCTGTTTATCGAACGTGAAAATTTCGTATCTGAATAACTGGTGATCTGATGGACTGCAGGAATGAATTTTTTATCATCAGGATCCCTGATACGGGTTCAATCCATGAAGCGGTTGGGATCATCGCAGATACCGGAATAACCGTTACCCGGTGCCACTTCAACAGATCGATAGATCCCAAAACCGCCTTTCTTTCTGTCCGCGGTTCATCTGACGGATGCCAGAATGCCGCCCGGGCTCTGTCGCATAAAGGGTACCTACAGTCAGAGATCAGATACCCGAAGAGTGTCAGGTTTACCGTGATAGTTCCCGATATTCCGGGTACTCTGCACCGGATCCTGATGATACTTGATGAATATAAAGCTGAGATCACCTCGCTCTCCTTTGACAACAAGGGCAAGAACCCGGATAGTCTTCAGATCGCAGTACGGGTTCATGATGTTTCCCTGACCGAAGATCTTCTCAATGCAATTCGTACGCACTACGGACTCGAAGTCGAGGGATACGACTGCGGTGACGATGAATCAGATGGCTGCCTCTTTTACCTGCGCTATGCCGGGCGGGTCAGAGAGATCCTGGGTGAGACTGCTGATCCATATCTTCTGGACCTGCTCAATCAGTTCAGTCACATCGCCCAACAGTTGACTGAGTACGGTCAGGAGTACGAAGCAACGCTGGAACAGATTCTTCAAAATGGAAGACGCCTTGCCGAAACGACCGGGGAGGGATTCTTTGCAGATGTGCAGAAGATCCAGGTAAATTCCTCTATCTGGTTATACTGTTTCCAGCTCCCGGGAGGGGGGAGCATCTTTGTCATTGATACTCCTACCGGACGCATCATGGTCGATACCGGATATGGAATCTACCATGATGATGTGATGAAGATGTTCAGACATTACGGCCTGGACGGGGCTCCGGGTTTCTCCCGGATCATCATGACACACGGGGATACCGATCACTGCGGCGCGGCAGGATACTTTGATGTCCCAATCTGGACACATGAAGGGACCTGGAACGTGATCAAGACCAACAACCGTGCATACGGTGCCTGTTCTGAGGACCTGGTGTATGAACAGGTCTACACCGTGATGATCAACCTCTTTGCAAGGATGCATCCTCCTGAAACAGTCAACCTCTTCCCTTCACCTTCAGGTGAAAAACTCGGTGACTTCCCGCTGCTCTGCAGATTTGAAGAGAACGGAGTATCAGGAGAGATTATCGAGGGCTATGGAGGACACCAGCATGGAATGGTGTACCTTCTCTGCCGTGAACTCGGGCTCCTGTTCACATCAGACACCATCCTCAATCTGAAACATCTCACGCCTGACCGGAGCGAATACAACGGGTTCGCTGTGTACCTTGTCAGAAGCGTGAATGTAAATCCTGACCTGGTGAAGAGTGAACGCAGGGAATTGATGAAGATAGCCATGAACCTTGACGCAGAGATGCAGAAAGACGGCAGGCACCTTATCATCTGCTGCGGGCACGGCCCGGTCTCCATCCTCGATAACGGCGATCTGATCCCGTGCGGAACAATCGAGACATACCGTCACAATTGAGTACATTCAAACCACTATTTTTGATTCCCTTCAGGCCGGATCACGCGGTATCCTGATGTATCTTCGAAGGTAATCTGTTATCAGCAATGAATCAGCATCGTGTGCAGGAGATGATGCGTCTCATGGCATCGCGGATCGACGCCATCGCCTCTCATTTATCAGATGAAGAGGTCTCACGGTTCATCAAAGAACTCCTTGAGGCTAAACGTATCTATGTGATGGGTGCAGGAAGATCCGGCCTGGTGGCGAAGGCATTTGCCATGCGGCTCATGCACCTTGGTATGATCAGTTATGTGGTTGGCGAGACGATCACACCGGCACTTCAGAAAGGGGATGTGATCGTTGTGCTCTCGGGCTCTGGAAAGACCAGGACGATCGCCGAGATTGTGCAGACTGCAAAGGAGATTGAAGGGCGGATCTGCCTTATCACCTCAAACCCGGACTCTGTCATCGGCAAGATGGCAGACTCGTGTGTTGTTATCGAGAACTACCGCGACAAAGTTCCAGACGAGAGTGTCGAGTTTGAGATCAGGCAGATGCTCGGAGAACACCGCTCCTTTGCTCCGCTTGGGACACTCTTCGAGACTGCAGCCATGACGTTCTGTGATGCGGTCATCTCCCGGTTGATGGAGATCACCAGCACGGACGAGGCAGAGCTGAAAGGACGTCATGCCAACATCGAGTGATCAGATGAAACGTATCGCACAACGAGCACTCGACATTGAGATGTCCGGCATCAGGAAGTTCTTCCAGGCTGCAAAGCCTGACTCGATCAGCATGGCACTCGGCCAGCCCGACTTTGACACCCCTGAACACATCAAACAGGCAGCGATCAGGGCGATCAACGAGGGAAAGACCGGATACACCTTCAATGCAGGCCTTCCCGAGTTACGGGAGGCGATCTCGAAGAAGTTCAAGTTAGAGAACGGGCTCAGGTATCATCCAGACCAGGTCATTGTGACTGCAGGAGCCGGAGAAGCACTCTTCATCGCAATCCAGGCACTTGTAAACCCGGGGGACCGGGTACTCATCACAGATCCGGGCTTTGTCTCATACGAAGCCTGCACAACTCTTGCCGGCGGCGTGATGGATCCGCTCTCACTGGACGGGAATCTTCACATCGATGTTGATGCTGCAATAGAGAAGATGAACGGGGCACGGCTCCTGATCCTCAATTCACCCTGCAACCCTACCGGTACCGTTGAGTCAGAAGAGACGATTCGTGCGCTGGTTGAGGCTGCAAACGACGCCGGGGTGACAGTACTGTCAGACGAGGTGTATGAGCACTTCATCTACGATGCGAAGCATACGAGCGCAGCCCGGTTCGGTGAAGATGTCCTCACCGTCAATGCGACCAGCAAAACCTACGCCATGACCGGCTGGAGGATTGGGTACCTTGCCGGTCACCCGGATTATATTCAACAGTGTCTGAAGATCCACCAGTACTGCCAGACGTGTGCAACCTCCATATCCCAGTATGCCGCGTATGCTGCATACACCGGCGATCAGGCCTGCGTCTCTCTCATGCGTGATGAGTACAAGGTGCGGCGCGATATGCTCTGGACCGGTCTTCATGATCTCGGGTTTGATTTCCCGTCCCCGGGAGGGGCTTTTTATGCCTTTGTCCCAATGGACAGCGAGACAACAACGAAGATCCTGGACGCAGGAGTGATAGTGGTCCCAGGTGATGCATTCGGAAAGAAGGGATCCGGATATACAAGGTTCAGTTACGCAACCTCACGGGAGAATATTACAGCAGCACTTGAACGAATCAGCACGGTAGTCAGGTGAACTCATCATGGTTTATGAATTACTCAAGAAACTCTCGGATGCCCACGGGGTCTCCGGGTTTGAAGACAACATCAAGGATATCATCAGAAAAGAACTTGCAGGACATGTGGATGAGTTCAGGGAAGACTCGCTCGGGAACCTGATCGCGGTCAGGAAGGGTTCAGACTTCTCGGTGATGATCGCCTCTCACATGGATGAGATCGGGATGATGGTCCAGTACATCGACGAGAAGGGATTCATCAAGTTCGTGGGTATCGGCGGCTGGTTCAACCCGAGCATGTACACCCGCAGGGTGATCCTTCACGGTACACGCGGCACGGTAACCGGGGTTCTCGGTGGGAAACCCCCACACATCATGACCCCCGAGGATCGCAAGAAGGAGATCAAGATTGACGATCTCTTCATCGATATCGGCGCATCTTCAGCTGAGGAGGTGGCTGCGCTCGGAATCGAGATCGGAACACCGGTCACGATAGAGCAGGAGTTCACGA
Source organism: uncultured Methanospirillum sp. (assembly GCF_963668475.1). Lineage (GTDB taxonomy): Archaea > Halobacteriota > Methanomicrobia > Methanomicrobiales > Methanospirillaceae > Methanospirillum. The sequence goes on along the minus strand of NZ_OY764544.1, from coordinate 3,845,854 downwards.
GGCTAGCCGGAGACCGGGTCTCAGGCAAGGCACTTGACAACCGGGTCGGTGTTGCAGTCCTTATAGAGACTATCAAGCAGATGAAGACCCCGATGACTGTCTACGGTGTCTTCACGGTGCAGGAAGAGGTCGGCCTCAAAGGTGCGAAGGTGAGTGCATTCGCCCTCAATCCAGACATCGCTATCGCAACCGATGTCACGATCCCGGGAGATCATCCGGGAGTCACCCGCAAGGATGCTTCCCCTGAGATGGGAAAAGGTCCGGTTCTGGTCCTCGCGAGTGCAGCAGGACGTGGCCTGCTGGCAGACCGGCGTCTCACCGCATGGCTCCGGAGTGCCGGTGACAAGGCAAAGATCCCGTACCAGCTCGAGGTAGGCGAAGGCGGTAACACCGATGCAACCATTATTCATCTGGTACGAGATGGTATTCCGAGCATCCCGTTCTCTGTGCCAGCCCGATATATTCACTCACCCGTCGAGATGGTGGATCTCGCAGATGTAAACAATGCCATCGAACTTCTGGTCGAGGCACTCAAGAAGAAACCAAAACTCTGAAACTTTTTTCCGGCCGGTACAGGGAACCGGTTTCGCAATTTTTTTCTCATCATATGCTGATTCAATGCTATGAGCGGCCATACGATGCCGGGTATTCTCTCAATAACTGCGATATGCTGTATTAGTATCATACTTTTTTCAGCGGTCACTGCCGATCTGATTCCGATCCCGTCATTCGGTGTACCACCACAGGATACGGTACCGGTCTATGATGCAGCCCAGTATCAGACACAGACCTCAGTAGAAAAAGAGGATGTCACGCCTGGTATGACCATGTATGTTCAGCGGCCGTACGGCTACATCAAGAGTACACAGTCAAACCTGGCAAACCTCTCGATCGTCAAGACTGAAATAGAACGATACTCCAAATCAAAATCAGTGATCAAGGGAGAACTCAGGAATCTTGATGACAAGACGATCGACCTGGTTGTTATCACCTTCAACCTCTATAACGCAGACGGCGATCAGATCGGAAATGCCTACGCCTCAGTAGATTATCTGGCACCAAAAGCAACCTGGAAGTTTGTGACCGATCCCATTGAAAGATCTGATTTCCAGTTCGAGCAGTATGGCTCGATATATGTGGGAGTATTCGGGTAAGTGATTTCACTCACTTTCCTACTGATGAGAAAATATGGGAGAATCAGGAGCAGAGAGGCTGTAGTTTTGCAACTACCCGCTCAACCTGTTGTATTGAAGTCCCAAGATAATTATCAGGGTTGAGAAGCTTCTCAATCTCTGGTGCCGGGATGATCCGGGTCACTTCGGCTGTCTGCGCAAGCAGGCTGGCAAGGGACTGCTCTGCTGCAAGTGCCTCCATGCTCTTCACCCTGATGACCTCGTGCGCCTCCTGTCTGGCCATTCCCTTCTTTGTGAGCTCGATCATGACCGACTCTGCCATGTTGATCCCATGAAGGAACATCAGATTTTTTCGGATCCGATCAGGTTTCAAGACAAGTCCCTCGATAACGGTGGCCATCAGTTTGAGGATATGATCACAGAGGATGGTTGCTTCAGGAAATAAAATTCGTTCAGGAGATGAGTTGGTCAGGTCACGTTCGTCCCAGAGGGTGTTGTTCTGGAACGCAGGTTCAACCGAAGAGCGGACAATCCGTGCAAGTCCGCAGACCTGCTCAGACCGTATTGGATTTCTCTTGTGCGGCATCGTGGATGAACCGACCTGTTTTGCACCAAACGCCTCTTCGACCTCACCGATCTCGGTCCGCTGCATGGAGCGGATCTCGACACCGATCTTATCAAGGGTCGTTGCAACGCCCGCAAGGAAGCAGAAGTACTCTGCATACCGGTCACGCTGGATCACCTGGTTCGAGACATCAACACTGCCAATCCCGAGGAACTCCATCATGGATGCCTGAACTTCTATCCCATGATCACCCATGGCAGCCTGGGTTCCCACCGCACCGGTCATCTGCCCGACACAGACCCGGGGGACCATCTGTTCCAGCCGCTCGATATGCCGTGCGATCTCACTTGCCCAGATTGCAAACCTGAGGCCATAAGTGGTTGGAACGCCGTGCTGCCCGTGTGTCCTGCCGATACAGACGAGAGTTTTGGTCTCTTCTGCACGGGAGAGAAGGGCTTTGAGGAGGTGACGAAGTTTGGTATTGAGGATGGTAATCGCATCTTTCAGCTGAAGACCGGTGGCTGTATCAAGGATATCGTTGGATGTGGCTCCATAATGCACCCACCTGCCCGGCTCTCCACAGACCTCGGAGACTGCCCTGACGATGGCCATCATGTCGTGATGGATCTCATCCTCGATCTCCTTTGCCCGCTCAAGGCTCGCGCCTGAAGCAGATGCAGCGATCGCATCAGCGGCATCCTGTGGGATCATCCCTGCCTTTGCCTCTGCCCGTGCCAGCGCAACCTCTGCATCGATGATACGGCGGAACCGGTGTTCTTCAGTCCAGACCGCCTTCATTTCCGGTGTCCCGTACCTGAATTCAATCGGGTGTATTGCCATTGGTTACATGTCTCTTCCGGGAGCTTGTAATAGATTCGAAGATGGATCATGATACCGGCCGCTACCGCAAGTCAGCATCCACATGGAAGAATCAGTTCTTTTAAAAATAGCGGGGGTATGATCGTGACAGCAGATTTGAGAATTGTCCTCAATCAGAAGAGTCGGGTTGCCCGGGATTATGATCAGAGATCTCCCTGATAATTCCCCCTATACCGATCGTCCCCGATGGGAACGAGAGCGGGAATTTCTGGATCTGGTACGTTTTTCCATTGAAATTATCCTGAACAAATATCGGCTCTTTCCGAGTCAGGATAGTTTCATCAGAACTCCGGGACTGGAGAGCGAAAGAAGGGGGGAGTAGTTCTTCATCGGTCCTACCCACCGCATCCTGAGCTGATGAGAGACCGAGATACTTCTGATACGCTGTATTGATGAGCAGGTACCTGAGGTCAGGACCCTTAATGTACGCAATGTCAGGCAGTGCATTCAGGAAGGCTACTAGGTGTTCTTCTATCTGAAGGGCATGGCGTTCTGCCTGCCTCCGCCTGACCAGGTGGTTTATGGCATTCGCCAGTTCGGTGAAGATTGTCCTGGGATCACCACCTTTCTGGATGTAAAAGTCTGCACCGTTGTTGAGTGCCTCGATCGCGACCTCTTCCCTCCCTTTGCCTGTGAAGATGATGAACGGAATGGTAAGGTCGTATGCCCTGACCATTTTTAGAAAATCGATACCATCAAGGTCAGGCATATCGTAGTCAGAGATTATGGCATCGTACACTGATTTTTTGAGAAGATCTAACCCATCTTCAGCAGAAGTGGCGATCTCCACATCCAGATCAGCCTCCTCCTTAAGATAGAGCTGGGTGAGTGTGAGCAGTGACGGCTCATCATCAATGTACAAAACCCGGGTCATGAATTAATACATGAGATTCTTGCTCTGCAGCTATGTATGTATTCTGAACTGATCATGCCAATCAGATACGATCTTAGGAAGGTGAGACGTTTACAACACCAAAAAAGTTGAACGGATGCTGATCAGACTGAGGATGAATTGGTGATTGCAGATGTGTTGATAGAAGCGTTGATCAGGTGATCATCGATCACTGATGTATTGATCTTGCTGTGTTCCACAAGGCTCGAGTCAAAGTCAGATGTGTTCACAGAGGCGTTGATCAGGTGATCATCGATCACTGATGTATTGATCTTGCTGTGTTCCACAAGGCTCGAGTCAAAGTCAGATGTGTTGACGGAAGCGTTGATCAGATGATCATCGATCACTGACGTATTGATCTTGCTATGTTCCACAAGGCTCGAGTCAAAGTCAGATGTGTTGACGGAAGCGTTGATCAGATGATCATCGATCACTGACGTATTGATCTTGCTGTGTTCCACAAGGCTCGAGTCAAAGTCGGATGTGTTGATGGTGCTGTCAGCGATCAACCGTTTGTCAAACTCAGAAGTGTTCAGTCCAATCTCTGCATGTACACAGACTATCGCAAGAAGCAGGAGGATTGCAATACCGATAAATGCCTCAGTAAATTTCATATTCCTTACTTTTTTCTCTCTATTACATCAAAATGGTATTGAGGCCTGAAAAGTTACCTGACAAGCCAGGAGATTTCAGGAGATGATAGTTCCGGTCAGCTTCTTTCTGTCAGAACAACATTCGTATCAGAAGAATCATGTGTTGCAGAAGATCGACATCCCAACAGGGATAATAATATGCGAGGGAAGGGATTCGAACCCTTGAATTCCTGCGAAACCGGATCTTAAGTCCGGCCCATTTGGCCTGGCTTTGGTACCCTCGCCCGTGTCATCAGATCATATATCTAAAGGCAGAAAGAAACAGCGCCGTTCGAGCAGTGCCTATCTGATATGTCTCATTCAATTCTCCCTGAAACTATATAATATGCCTTCTGCACAGTCGTTTCCCCTTCTCATTCCGGTTTTCTCTCCTTACAGGCTCATGGATACGGTAGCATGCAGATTCACAGAGTTCACGAACATGCTATATAGGGTGATCCTCCACCTTTCAGAAGACAGATGGAACGACGAGGCTGGGTCGAACTCAACGGGACCGTGCTAACTGATGAGGAAATATCCCACTTCCTTACCGGAGACCAGGAGAAACTCTCACAGTTTGGAGGAGAATTCTTTCTAAAGTGGAATACCTGCAGTGCACGAGATCACTTCGGGATCATGCCAGGAGACTGCCCGGCCGGATCAGTCTGGTGTAATGGAAAGAAAGTCAGTATGATCGAACCACCGTTTCGATCACCAGACCTCAACACTGCAATCGTGGAATCGATCCGTATGAGATCTACCGAAGGAGTGACTGCACTCTCCGGAGGAGTTGACTCAGCCCTTGTCGCGGCAGTTGCACAGAGACCCTGTATATCGGTAGGGGTTCATGACTCTCATGACCTGAAACGGGCTGCCCTGGTGGCCAGGGAACTTGATCTCCCCCTTGAGATCAGGACAGTAACTCCCGATGAGATCGAGGCGACCCTGCCGGTTGTACTGAGTCTTCTCCCTGACCCGACACCGGTGGACCTTGCCATCGCAACCACCCTCTTCTTCGTTGCAGAGACGGCACGCAGCGCAGGGTACGAACGTATCCTCACCGGACAGGGGGCAGACGAGGTCTTTGGCGGATACTCCCGGTATCTGGGAAGGACAGAGGAGGAACTTGCGTCAACCTTCTCAACAGACTTCGCATCACTCTCCAGACAGGGGCTCCGGGATCAGACCATTGCCGGGTACCACAATACCTGGCTCTCAATGCCATACCTTGACATACGAGTGGTGTGCGCTGCGTCAGCAATTCCAGTTACCGAGCGGGTCAGTGAAGGCATCAGAAAAAAGCCACTCCGGGAGATTGCCGCGAGATATCTCTCACAAGAGACGGCTTACTATGAGAAGAAGGCTATGCAGTACGGAACCGGGATCTGGAAAGAGATAAAACGTCTTGCAAGGCAGAACGGTTATCAGAACTCAGTTTCAGATTACATGCACCATATCAGGAAGGCATAAGAATCCATGGTACTATCAGAAGACGTCAGAAAGATCGCAAAACTAGCCGATGTCGGAGTTGATGACGGCGAACTTGAAGAGTTTACATCACAGTGCTCAGATATCCTCACCTATTTCGAGATGCTCGATGCACTCCCCCAGGGAGCAGGCATCGACCGTGGTCTTGTCAATATATTCAGAGAGGATGAGGTCACTGAATCTCTGAGTCAGAACGAAGCACTCAGCAACGCTGCAGAGACAGAGGATGGATACTTCAAAGCACCGAGGGTGATGTGAGTGGCCAGAACTCTCAACTTTTCGGTTTCAGATACAATCAATGCCTTCATCACCATCATCCCGGAAGTATCATACGAAGACGGGCCGCTGAGCGGAACAACCGTTGCAATAAAAGACAATATCTCAACCCGCGGAGTAGAAACAACCTGTGGATCAAAGATCCTCAAAGGATACATCCCTCCATATGATGCCCATGTCGTAACCCTCCTCAAGGCAGCCGGTGCAGCCATTGTCGGAAAGACAAACATGGACGAGTTTGGTATGGGGACGACGACCGAGAACAGTGCATTCGGCCCGACGCTCAACCCATGCGATCCCGGCAGGGTACCGGGAGGATCATCAGGTGGATCAGCGGCAGCAGTTGCGGCCGGATATTGTGATATGGCAATCGGGTCAGATACCGGTGGCTCTATCCGATGCCCGGCGGCCTTCTGTGGAATCGTAGGATTGAAACCCACCTACGGCAGAGTATCCCGGTATGGCCTTGTCGCGTACGCAAACTCCCTTGAACAGATCGGTCCGATGGCAAAAGATGTCACCGATGTCTCCCGTCTCTTCTCGGTGATAGCCGGTCACGACAAGCGTGATTCAACCTCATTGGACAGGCCATACACCCACATACCGGATTCTTCTATCAAAGGACTCCGGATCGGTCTTCCATCCGAATTTTTTGGTGAGGGTGTCGATCCAAAAGTTGCAGAGTCGGTCAGAGACGCAGTAAACACCCTTGAGAAAGCCGGAGCAGAGGCAGTGCCCTGCTCCATGCCATCCATGAGCCATGCACTTGCTGCGTACTACGTTATCTGTACAAGCGAAGCTTCGTCCAACCTTGCACGGTTCGACGGAATCAGATATGGACCAGGTGGCGATCTCAGAAAGAGCTGGCACGAAGAGTTCTCTGACCGGAGACAGGAGCGGTTCGGCAAAGAAGTAAGGCGCAGGATCATTCTCGGGACCTTCTCACTCGCAGCAGGATACTTTGGCAGGTATTATCAGAAAGCCCAGACTGCACGCCAGATGGTACGCGATGACTTTAACAGACTCTTCAAGGATGTTGATCTTGTCGCAGGACCTACGATGCCCTCGATTGCATTCAGGCTGAAGGAGAAGTCTGATCCTCTGCAGATGTACCTGGCAGATATCCTGACCGTGCCTGCAAACCTTGCGGGTGTTCCCGCAATATCGGTGCCATGTGGTAAGGTCGATGGCATGCCGGTGGGACTCCAACTCTTAGGGCGGCATTTTGAGGACGAGAAGGTTATTGATGCAGCATTTGCATACGAACAGGAGGCAGTCTGATGGAGCACGACGACGTCATCATCGGTCTTGAGATCCACTGTCAGCTCAATACCAGGTCCAAGCTCTTCTGTGGCTGCTCAACCGACTTCAGGGATGACGAGCCCAACACCCATACCTGTCCGGTCTGTCTCGGTCTGCCGGGAAGTATGCCGGTTGTCAACAAAAAGGTCATCGAATTCGCGATGAGAGTTGCCAAGGCGCTGAACTGTGCTGTTCTCAAGGAATGCGACTTCTCACGAAAGAACTACTTCTACCCTGACCTCAACAAGGCTTACCAGATCACCCAGTACGATCGACCGCTCGCCGAGTGGGGAAAACTCATGATCGAGGGTGAGAATGGAGAGCGTGACATCAGGATCACCAGGATCCATGTGGAAGAAGACCCGGGCCGGTCTGTTCACATGGGAACCACTGACCGTGGTAAATACACCCTCGTCGACTACAACCGTGCAGGAATACCACTGATCGAGATCGTCACCGAACCTGATCTCAGGTCACCGAAAGAGGCACGCCGGTTTCTGAACAAACTCCGTGCAACCCTTGAGTATCTGAACGTATTTGATAGTGAGAAGGAAGGATCGCTCAGAGTTGACGCCAACATCTCACTCAGGGGATCAGGGCGTGTTGAGGTCAAGAATATCTCCTCGTATAAGGGTGTGGAGAAAGCACTAACCTTTGAGATCACGAGACAACGGAATGTTATCAGGCGTGGACAGGTTGTCGCCAGGGAGACCCGTCACTTTGTGGAGGCACGGGGTATCACCACCTCATCACGTAGCAAAGAGGAAGAGAACGACTACCGCTATTTCCCTGAACCTGATCTTATGCCGATGCAGGTTTCGGACTGGGTAGAAGGCATCGTTCTCCCCGAACTGCCTGATGCACGACGTGAACGGTTCATGCAGCAGTACGGATGCTCTCTTGAGCATGCACGGACCCTGACCGGTGGTCTTAAACTTGCAGAGTTCTACGAAGAGGTCGCAAAGACCGATGCCAGCCTTGCAGCAACATGGACAGCAGACTACCTGCTTGGAGAACTCAACTACCGCGACTTCTCTATCGATGCGATGCCGGCAGAACACTTTAAAGAACTCATTACACTGCTGAAAGCTGACACCATCACCGACAAGAGCGGTGTTGAGATCCTGCGAACCATTCTCGACCAGGTAAAGAATGGTGAGAAACCGGAGATGCCTACCTCCATTGTCAAGCGGCTTGGCCTTGCCAAGACCGGTGGTGACGAGATAACAGGGATGGTCAGGGAAGTAATTGCAGAAAACCCACAGCCGGTTGCAGATTACCATGCAGGAAAGGGACCTGCGCTGAACTTCCTCGTCGGCCAGGTGATGAAAAAATGTCGTGGCCGGGCAGACCCCGGTCACCTGAACGCCCTCCTCAGGGAAGAACTCGACAAGATGCAGGGCGGAGCATAAGCAGAGGGCTGGGATATCATCATGCATCTGATCATTGCGGAAAAGAATATCGTTGCGAATCGTATCGCACAGATACTTGCCGGGAAGGAGAAGATATCCCAGAAGAAAGAGGGTGGTGTCAACCTCTACCAGTTCAACGATACCGCCACAATCGGACTTCGCGGTCACGTGGTAGAGATCGATTTTGTTGAAGGGTACACCAACTGGCGATCCGAGACTCATCCTCCCCGCTCACTTATCGATGCCGGAGTGCTCAAACGCCCGACCGAGCCGGCAATTGTGAAGCTGGTTCAAAAGCTTTCAAAGAAGGCTGACCGTGTCACGATAGCCACCGATTTTGATACAGAAGGGGAACTCATCGGCAAAGAGGCGTTTGAACTCGTCCGGGCAGTCAATCAGAAGGTCAAGGTGGACCGGGCAAGGTTCTCTGCCATTACGCCGGAAGAGATCAACCAGGCCTTCTCCAATGCCTCTGAGCTCGACTTTGATCTTGCTGCAGCAGGTGAGGCCCGCCAGATTGTAGATCTGCTCTGGGGTGCATCACTTACCAGGTTCATCAGTCTTGCTGCACGTCGTGGAGGAAACAACATCCTCTCGGTTGGCAGGGTTCAGAGCCCGACGCTTGCGATGATTGTGGATCGTGAACGCGAGATAGAGGCGTTCATTCCTGAACCATACTGGGAACTATCACTCGACACCGAGAAAGGTGGCGAGGAGTTTAGTGCCAGGCACATCAACGGTAAGTTCACCGATAAAAACCAGGCAGATACCGCATACGCTGCAACGAAAAAGCCGCTCAAGGTGACTGATGTCAAAGAGGGAACAAGGACTGACAAGGCACCAACTCCGTTTGATACAACCGGGTTCATCGTTGCAGCAGCCAGGCTTGGACTCTCTGCGGCCAACGCGATGCGGATCGCCGAAGACCTCTACATGAACGGGTACATCTCGTATCCGAGGACAGACAACACGATCTATCCGCCTTCCCTGAACCTTGAGTCGATCCTCGATACCCTCTCAAAGACGCAGTTCAGCAAGGAGGTTGCATGGGTCAGGAAGAACAGGCGCAAGACCCCTACTCAGGGCAAGAAGTCCTCAACTGATCACCCGCCTATCCACCCTGCTGGAGATGCAACTCCTGAGCAGTTAGGAGAGAACTGGAAGGTGTATGAACTGGTAGTGCGCCGGTTCCTGGCAACACTCTCCCCAGATGCAGAGTGGATGACGATGAAGATCAACCTCACCGCATCCACCGAAGGGTACACCTCCACCGGAAGCAGGCTGAAAGAGGCGGGATGGAGGACGGTGTACACCTACTCTGACGCAAAGGATTCGATCCTGCCGGTGGTAAAACCGGGTGAGGAACTGCCTATCAAGGCTGTCAACCTTGAGGAGAAGCAGACCCAGCCTCCACCGCGGTACTCCCAGAGTAAACTCATCCAGGTGATGGAGGAACTCGGGCTTGGAACAAAATCAACCAGGCACGAGGTCATCCAGAAACTCGTTGGCAGAAAGTACATCGAAGGGAACCCACTCAGACCAACCCTAGTCGGAAGAGCGGTCACCGAGTCGCTTGAAGGACACGCCTCCGAGATCACCAGCCCCAAGATGACCAGTACGCTTGAGGCAGCAATGGAGGAGATCAAGGTCAAAAAGCAGTCCCGCGATCTTGTTGTCTCAGACTCACGGAGCATGCTGCACCGGGTCTTCGACGCACTGGAGCCGAACAGCGAACTCATCGGCAGGGAGATCATGGACCAGACCGATGAGGAACTGACCATCGGACCCTGCCCGATATGTGGTAAAGATCTTCGCATCAGACGCAAGGGCGTCTCCCAGTTCATCGGGTGCACCGGATACCCTGACTGCACCTTCAACATCAGCCTCCCAAGTTCCATGTGGGGAGGCGCTGTCAGAACCAAAGCGGTCTGTGAGATCCATCACCTCAATCATGTCAGTCTCATCGCCAAGGGAACACGCCCCTGGGAGATGGGATGCCCGCTCTGTCAGCTCATCACCCAGCAGAAAGATATCTTTGCGATGATCCCGTCCATGACCGATGTCATCAGGGAGGATCTCATTAAGGCAAAGATATACTCTGCGTTTGAACTCGGAAAGATGGAGCCAGAAGCCCTTGTAAAGGCCATCGGAGTTTCGAAGAAGATTGCTGAACAGCTTATCAGAGAGACGGCCGATGTATTGGCGCTGCTGAAGAAGCGTTCTGAATGCAAGAAGTTCATGAAGCAGTACGTCCCCCCAAAGCGGGGACGCAGCCATACCAAGGTGATGTCTGCATTCACGGCCAGCGGGATCAACAGTATTGAGGATCTCTCAACGGTCTGCGTCGAGAATCTGACGAAAGCCGGGTTGACTGAAGAAGAGGCAAACACTCTCAAGGCTGAGGCCGTGCTGCTGACAAGCAAGAATCAGCTCAGAGAGGTCGGAATTCCTTCTGCATCACTTCGCAAGTACCAGGAGGCCGGATTCATCGGGCCTGAAGATCTCCTTGGAACACATCAGACGTACATCAGCCTGAAGTCAGGGGTCTCTATTGAGACCGTTGGTAAGCACATTACCCTGATAGCTGAAGCACACAGGCAACAACCTCCTGCGAAGATCACCAAGAAGCATCTCGAGAAAGGGCGTGAGGAACTCCTGAAACTGAAAGGTGTCAATGAAGCAATGCTGGAGCAGCTGTACTGTGCAGGGATCTTTGACCTCAAATCCCTCAAGGCTGCAACTCCTGAGAAGGCTGCAAAGATATCAGGCATATCTAAAGACAGGATAAAACAGTTCCAGGCTGCAGCCCCTGTCTGAACTGCAATCTATTTCTATTTCTAGGGTGAGTCTTAAGAAGAATCCAAGGCTGGATCATTATGTATACAAAATGGAAGACCTGGGCTCATGTTACCAAACTCGATCCCGATAAGAATCTGACCGAGGATCAGCTGGCAGAGATAGCAACCAGCGGTACTGACGCCCTGATGCTCTCCGGTACCCTGAATATTACAAAAGAGAACATGCAGGAGCTCCGCGATCAGGTCAAAGAGTACGGGCTTCCCCTGGTGGTTGAACCTGCAGGTCCTGAAGCTGTCGTAGCCGACGGGATTGATCTCCTCTTCATCGCCAGTGTGATGAACACCAACCAGTCACAGTGGATCGTAGGCAAACACAAAGAGTGGGCACTCCACAATAAAGTTCAGTGGGACCGGGTCATCCAGGAGGCTTACATCGTCCTCAACCCGGACTCTTCGGTTGCACGGGTTACGGGATCTGACTGTTCCCTCGGGCCTGCTGAGGTTGCAGCATACGCTGAGGTTGCTGATCACTACTTCCAGTTTCCTGTTGTCTATATCGAATACAGCGGAACGTATGGAAACCCGGAGATCGTGAAAGCAGCAGCTGGTGCCGTTGATAATGCGATTCTCTATTATGGCGGGGGAATTGATTCAGGAGAGAAGGCGGCAGAGATGGCCCAGTACGCTGATACCATCGTCGTTGGCAATGCAGTCTACGACAAGGGTGTCCAGACCCTGATCGAGACAGTTCAGGCGATCCAGTAATCTGTATGAATACTTGTCCTCATTTTTTTCTCCAGGACCCACGAACGGGCTCCGGGATTTTATAATGCCACGTATCCGTATTGTTCTGGTAGAACCCCTCTACGAGGGAAATGTTGGTTTTTCAGCACGTGTGATGAAGAACTTCGGTTTCACAGAACTTGTCATGATCAATCCCTGCCCGCTTACAATCGAAGCGTATGCAAGGGCTTCACATGCAAAGGATGTGCTTGAGCAGGCTGTAATTACAGACCTTGAAGAGATCTTTACCACAAGCAACATCGTTATTGCAACAACCGGTGCCCTCTCCCAGTCGGCATGCCATCCGATCAGGATGCCATTCTACTCACCAAAAGAACTGAGAGAGATGATCGCTGATATCGACGGGACCATATCGATCCTCTTTGGCAGGGAGAACTGGGGGCTCAATAACGATGAGGTCAGAAGGGCTGATATCATCTGTACGATTCCATCCTCGGAGATATACCCGATTGTTAACCTCTCCCATGCTGTTGGTATCCTCTGCTACGAACTCGCCAATATGCCGAAAGGGGAGGTTGCCCTTGCGTCACCTGAAGAGATGACCCATCTGTATGCCCATATCGACGAGTACCTGGACCTGGTGGATCATCCCATGTTCAAGCGTGTATCTACGATGACCCTGATCCGGCGTATCATCGGACGATGTAACCTGACCTGGCGGGAAGCAACCACCATCCACGGTCTGCTCCGCAGATCCGAGTGGCGATTTATGCCCCGGGACAATGCCATTAAACATCAGGGCGGCATTCCAAAGACAGACAGTAAATACGATCCAGACGATACCGATAGTAATGATCCTTGTTGACTGGCAGATCGTCGATCGTATCAGACGGGGTTTTATCACTGTTGACCCGTATGATCCTGAACTTGTTCAGCCAAATTCTCTTGATATAAGACTTGGAAATCACTTTGCCTGGTATGAGACCGGCGATGATGTCATCGATCCATTTGACCGTGAGTCGGTCACCAGTAAAACGCAGGAGATGACAGCAGAGAGCATTGTTCTTCACCCGGGCCAGTTCATTCTTGCCGAGACGATGGAACTTATCGAACTTCCTGATAACATCGTGGCAAGCATCGAAGGAAAGAGCAGCATCGCACGGCTCGGAATTGAGCTCCACCAGACCGGGGGATGGATCGATGCAGGATTTCGGGGAAGTATCACTCTTGAGATGTGCAATGTGAACCATCGCCCGGTCAGGATTCATGCCGGTATGTCGATCGGCCAGCTCGTCTTTTACAGCACAGAGCGGGCTGCATGCCCGTATAACTCCAAGCATGATGCAAAATACATGAACCAGCGCCAGGCCACCCTCTCACGATATTACGAAAACAAACAATAGGCGGTGTTTTATTGCCGATGAGCGCCAATAGATTCGGGTATTGATTCCGGAGAATAATTCATGCGCCTTCTTTTGATACATTCAGATCATATCGAATACGAAGCGAAGAAGAAGACAAAATTCGCTGAAGAACCCTGCAGTCCCTCAGACTCGTTTGATGAATCACTTGTTGCGTTCTGCGCAGTCGAGGCTCCAGATGAAGACGGAATCGAGGATGTTGTTGCCCAGGCAGTTGCATCTATCGAAGAGATGTCAGGGCAGACCAAGTGCAGACGGGTCATGGTGTATCCATATGCCCATTTGAGCAGTGACCTGGCATCACCAGATCTCGCAGTCGAAGCACTCAAGGCAATGGAGACTGCTCTTGGTGGAGCAGGATTCGAGGTTAAGCGTGCACCATTCGGCTGGTACAAATCCTTCACCGTCTCATGCAAAGGTCACCCACTCTCTGAACTCTCACGTACGCTCACTCCGTCAGAAGATGTTGTCAAGGTGGAGAAGTCTCCGGTAACCCACAAGTTCTTTGTGATGACTCCTGACGGATCAATCCGTGATTGCAAAGAGTACGTGGATGACTCACCATTCGGTTGCCTTGTCAAGAAAGAGACAGGTATCCCGGTCCCGGCCGGTGGTGAGCCGATCCATGTTGACCTGATGAGATCAAAGGAGTTCGTGGACTACGAACCGGTATCAGATGTCGGACACCTCAGGTGGATGCCTCGGGGAAAACTTGTCCGCGACCTTCTTGCAGACTACGCCCTTGCTATGGTACTTGAGCATGGGGCCAGTCCGGTTGAGACCCCGGTGATGTATGACCTTGCTGACAAGGCCATCTACGAGCATGCAGACAAGTTTGGTGAGAGGCAGTACAGATTCAAGAGCGGGAACCGCAATATGATGCTCAGGTTTGCAGCATGCTTTGGAATGTTCACCATCATGCGGAACATGCACATCTCACCCAATAACCTCCCGATGAAGATGTACGAACTCTCCACCTACTCGTTCCGCCATGAGCAGAAGGGAGAGGTTATCGGTCTGAAGCGGCTTCGTGCCTTCACGATGCCTGACATGCACTCACTCTGCAAGGACATGACCGATGCTTTGCAGTGCTTTGAAGAGCAGCTTGCCATGGGATGGAAGACCGGAGAGGACTTCGGCACCAAACTTGTTGCCGTGTTCAGATGCACCGAAGAGTTCTACAAGAACAACGAGGCATGGATCAAAAAGATCGTTGCTCAGTCAAAGGTTCCGATCCTGATTGAGACCCTTTCAGACCGTGTTCATTACTGGATTGCAAAGATTGATCTCGCCGCAATCGATGGCCAGCAGCGCCCGATCGAGAACCCAACCGTTCAGATCGATGTTGAGAGTTCAAAGCGGTTTGGGATCAAATACCACCTCAACGACGGAACCGAGGTCTTCCCCCCGATTCTCCACTGTTCACCAACCGGATCTGTTGAGCGTGTCTTCTGTGCCATTCTTGAGAACACCGCAAACCAGAAGGTTGCCCATCTTCCAACATGGCTCGCACCAACCCAGGTCAGGGTCATCCCGGTAGCAGAGCGACACGGTGATGTTGCAGAAAAGATAGCAGCCACACTCACGGCAGCCCGGATACGTGCTGATTACGATGACCGCGAGGAGTCAGTCGGCAAAAAGGTCAGGGAAGCAGGAATGGACTGGGTGCCATATGTTGTTGTCATCGGTGACAACGAGGCAGAGTCAGGAAATCTCACCGTAACCGTGCGGATGAAGTCTGAACCCAACAAGCCATTCAAGATCACCTGCACTATGGATGAACTCATTAAAACTGTGCAGGACGAGATCGCTGATAAACCATACAGACCGATGTATACCCAGAAACGCCTCTCGATGCAACCCCGGTACATCTGATTAAAACCGGGTGTATTTTTTTAATAGGTTGATATTTCTCAACTTTTTTTGATTTTAAGCGCGGATATCAGGGCTTTGAAAACCTTTGATCATATATAAAGAATTTTTTTTGTCAGACATTTGTCTGCCTGATGTCGTACATCACCATGGAGATGGGATATCACTGTTGAAATATAGAATAAGTTCATAGGGGATGACCCGTTTTTAATATATTACGTACCTGATATCCGGGATGCTCACTCAGATCATAAAATAAAAAACCCATAGAAAGTATTTATAGACAAAAGATTTTTTTGAATCCGATTTGCCAATTTATGCAATCACAGAGTTTTTTTTAGACTTTTTTTATCAGAGGATGAGATGAAATCCATAACAAAAATAAAGATAAATTTTGGAGTAATATTTAATTTAAAGCCCACATGTGTCAAAACACAAACATCACGATCACATATAAAGAAAAATTTTTGTCAGACAATTGTCTGCCTGATGTCATGCGTGCCAGTGGATATCTGATATCACCCGGATAATATAGAATACATTCATAGGGGATGGCCCGTTTTTAATATATTACAATCCTGATATCCGTGATGTATATTCAGATCGAAAAAAGAAAAAAATCCTCAAAACCGTATTTATAGAAAAATATAATTGTCGAATTATACTGCCAGACTTCTCTTCTCATTATCAAGATCCTCTACCCAGCGATACACCATATGCTGAAGGAGGATCCCAACCAGTGCACATATCAGTCCGCCTGCTGCTCCCTGGATAATATACGCAACACCAAGGTCAGGAGTGACCGGAAAGTTCGGGAGATTCAGCGTGGAGAGGATATAACTTGCTCCTCCAAAAACCAGGACCCCGATAGAACTCAGAAAGAATGAAAAAATCACTGCCCGGTTGAGTGAATCCTTCTCATACATGAAACTGTCGATGATTGTTCCAAGCGATGTAGTGATTGCTGCAAGGGTAAACCAGAGTACAGCACTCCAGACAAAGACCATCACCATGGGAAAGATTCCTGATCCGTCCCAGTAGACAGCCAGGGCAGAGCTCCCTTCCATCACTCCGATGACAGCAAAGAGCAATGCACTGATATATGTGACAAATGAGAACCGCCCCCGGTACAGTGTTGACCGCATGTCAGTGACTTGTGTCCTCATGAACTCATCAAGCGAGAACCCCTTGTACAGGAGATAGCCTCCGATTCCGGCTGCTATGATGATTGTTGCGACCTCAGGTTTGCTCAGGGCGTACGAGATGGCATACAGGAGAAGTGTTAATCCGGGAAGCACCAGGACTAGTTTGGAGATCTTCGGGTCGCTCAGAAGTTTCTTGAGGATGTAAAAAGTCCCTTCAAGATTTGGCATCTGGCTGACCACCACCCGCTGTATCGAAGATATCCGTACCTTACCCTGGATAATAGGGAGCACGTACTCATCTTCTCCTCCATCGGTCACCAGGATACACTGATCTGCCCCGCAGGCTGTCACGACCTCATCAACGAGTTTTGCAATCTTCCGGTCACCCTCAATGAACCTGAAATGATTCCCCCCGATAACTGCAATCTCCGGGTCTTCCCCCTCGGCCCGGAGTCTGTCATACGTGGAGATCGTCTGGAAAATTGCGTTGACATCAGAGTCTTCAGGATCGGCAAGAGCCAGCCTGACTGCAGCATCAAGGCAGGCTTCTCTGCCGACCACCGGGCTCTCTATCGATGCCTTAAACCCGATATCGTCATCACGATCGATATTGAGTACCAGAGTCCGAGAAGATCCCATGAGGAGTTTTTCGCAGTAATGGTATTAATGAGTTCCTTTCTTCAAAAGATGACCAATATACTCTGAATGAATATAGAGAGTATGATTCTGCATGATAAGCAGGGTCAGATGAAGATAGGTAGATCTTCAGAATGATGATAAAAACAAAAAAGAGACGAAAGGGAGTCTTATTCAGACCAGTTTAGAACGCTGAAGGAGGAGCAGATCTTCGGTAGTAAGTTTTTCTCCGGCCTTGAACATGGAGAAGACCTGTTCTGCTTCCTTGCGAACTTCCTTCTGTTCCTTGGTGTTCTTGGTCTTCTTGGTCTTCTTGCGCAGACCACCGATCACCTTATCGTAGTCCCGCAGTTCCTTCTGGCAGGAGATGAAGAGCTTGTGTTCGTTGTCTGCTGCTTCCTGGGCTTCAACAAACTGCTTGTGTGCTGCGTCAGCCTGCTCACGGGATGCATCGGCCTTACGGTAGCACTCAACCATCAGATCATGGTGCTTCTGAGCGTCCTCAGCAAGCACGGTGACCCTCTCATGAATCTCAGAGGCCTGGCGGCGGTACTCCTTCGCCGTCGTGATCTTTTCCTTGACCTCTTTATTCTGTTCGATCTCAGCTTCCTGTTCACGAAGTTGTTCTTTCAGCAGCTTGATCTTCTCGATCAGTTCACGTTCCTTCTCGGTCGTGAAGACTTCAGTCTGCTGTCTGAACTCCATGTGCTCGATCTGCTTGTGAAGTTCCTTGATGCCACGGCTCTTGATGCCACCGTGATCCTTCTTGAAGGAGTCAATATCAGCAAACAGAACATTCGCCTTCTCATTCAGCTCGTTCCGCTGATCCTTGAGATCCTGAACTTCCTTGTTAAACTGATCACGGAGCTCTTTGTGCTTCTGGGCTTCCTCAACACACTCGCGGGTCTGGTTGTTCAGTGTGTTACGCTCTCTGGCAAACTGGCTTGCCTGCGCGTTAAACTCATTACGCTTGATTTTGTGATCTTCAGAACCATCAATGGTTCCTTTTCTTTTGTCAATCAGTTCGTTCAACATCTTTTACCAATCCTCGCTGAAAAAAGGCACGCCTGGTATCCCGGTACCATGAGAAAGGTGTGACACTACGCGAGAACAATACGGAGTACAAGATGGAGTAGATGCGATAGTGATCAGAATCAGAATTACTGTCTGCATCAGGGATGCAACCACGCCGGCAGATCCGCACAGACGGGTAAAAAGCGTATCTTCTGTTCGACAACGGTTCTTGTTCGCAACACGATCCACGTATATTCGACTCCCAATTCCAGAAGGCCCCGGGAGGTGAGACCTTCGTATCGTTCTTCGTGAAGGGAACCTTAGTGACCTTCTATCATTAAGAGGGTTCGATATGAATTAAGAGTTTCGTAAACACCGCAAGGAGAAGAGTTAGGAAGAAGATGGAAAAGTATTGTGAGGTTCTTGGCAGACTGCGAATACTCTTCCCTTATTTAAAGTAGAAGATGTCGGGACCGCTTGCAAGATCACATGCTGCTGCGGGCATACGGGGCTTTATTCTGCCGACATCGGGTGTTTTCGGGGCGCGGATCTTCTGATCCATCTCTTCGAGCCTGACCCTGTACGGGTGCTTTGGCTGAGCGATAGCATCTCCGTTCTTGACACCAGTCATGATAGCGAGCACACGGACCTTGCCTTCCATGTCGTTGCGGATTCTGGCTCCCCAGATGACATCAGCGTGGGGATCGAGTTCGTAGGTCAGGGATGATGCAATCTCTTCAGACTCGATGAGCGTCAGATCACTGCCTCCGGTGATATGAATCAGTGCACCGGTTGCACCACGATAGTCGATATCGAGCATTGGGTTGGAGAGACACTCGCGAACAACGCTTTCAGCCTTGTTCTGCTGTTTGGACTCACCAACGAGCATTGTTGCAACGCCACCCTTGCTCATGATTGCTCTGACATCAGCGTAATCGATGTTGATCAGGGACGGTTCGGTGATAGTCTCGGTGATGCCCTTGACGGTCTCTCCGATCAGCTGATCCATTACTGAGAATGACTGTGCCAACGGGAGGTTTGGAACAAAACTCTTGAGTCTGTTGTTGTCAAGCAGGATAACAGAGTCACAGGATTTTGCCATCGCCTCAAGGCCGTCTTCAGCTCTGATCAGACGTGCTTTCTCAACATCAAACGGATAACTGACCATTCCCACACAGATGGCACCCTGATCCTTTGCAATCTGGGCGACTACTGGTGCAGATCCGGTTCCGGTACCCCCACCCATGCCTGCGGTAATAAAACAGAGATCAACAGATTCAAGAAGAGTCTCGAGTGTCGGACGTGCCATTTCTGCGGCTTTGCGGCCGACATCCGGGTACCCGCCTGCTCCGAGCCCTTTTGTGAGGCTCTTTCCGATCAGAATCCGCTTGTCAGACTGGATCATGTCCAGGTGCTGTTTATCGGTGTTGATCGCGATCGTCTCGGCTCCCGAAACCCCCATGTTGTGAAGCCGGTTGATCGTGTTGTTCCCAGCCCCACCACAACCGATGATAACGATCCTTGGCTGCCCGTCAAAGTCGTCTTCATAGTTCTGCATGGAACATTTCAGTTCTTTCTCGCGCTCGGAGTTTATTACCGCGGCATTAATGATACTCTGCATACTTAAATCCCCCTCAATCTAAAATGACAGTTGATCACTGTCTGAGAGAATGCGGTTAGCCCGCTTCTCGATGAGCTCACGAACAGCATCCCTGATCGCTTCAGAGACGGTGGGGAACTCACCGGCATCCACCATCTTCTCAAGCACGCTGATCTGCTGCTCTGGTAGTCTGATGGTGATACGTTGCATGGTTATGACCCTCAGTGATCTGATATTTGTCAGTCACATGTCAGCTCTACGTCAGACATATGGGCGACACCAGTCAGACACAACGAGATACACTTACTAGCACTTGCGATTATTTAAATTTTCCTTTTTGAGTCTGGTTAAAAATCCCATACCTGTTTATCCGGAGACATCCAGAGATCAGAAGAGTGACGGTCAGATTCCCGGGTTTGAACAAAGCAGTGCACGGCGGCAGAGGAGCAGCACGAGAAGAACACAGGAATAGAGAGGCACTCGATTTCAGTGCCAGCCTTAACCCGTTGCCCCCGCAATTAACCCGGGATGTGTCCCTGGATTCAATAAGGGAATATCCCGATGATCAATATATATCACTCAAAGAGGTCATCGCCCGTCATCATGGCCGGAGCCCTGATGAGATCTCTGTAGGAAACGGTTCAGTCGAGGTTATCCGGACCCTTTGTCATACCGTTTTGAAGCATGGAAGTGTAGCAGAGATCCCATCACACACCTTTTCAGAATATGCGCTCTCTGCCCGTCTTGCAGGAGCTGAAATATCAGAAAAAACCGGTGCGCAGATTGACCTGTCATTCATGTGTAATCCAGACAATCCTTCAGGCATCCTGACCAGACGGGAACAGGTGATTGAACACCTCACTGATGTGAAAACAAGAGGGGGCATTCTCTGCGTTGACGAGGCATTCATCGATCTTGCCGACCCCACACAGAGCGTATCTGACATACGTGATCCTGACCTGTTTGTTCTTTGTTCCCTCACGAAATCATTCTCCATGGCAGGTGTCAGATTCGGGTATGGAATAGGGGATCCCGGACTCATTGCCGCAATGGAAGTGATGAGGCCACCCTGGACCGTAAATGCATTTGCTGAAACGATGGCTATGCAGGCATTTGAGAAGTTTCCGGATCTTGAACGTTCACGCAGATACATTACAGATGAGCGGAGCCGAATCTGCAGGGAAGCAATCAGACTCGGCCTTACCCCATCAGAGGCATCAGCCAACTACGTTCTTCTGGAGACCGGGAAAGATGTGGCCGGGCTCACTGCAGCGATGTTCAACCACGGAATACTGGTTCGGGACTGCACTTCATTTGGGCTGCCTACCTGCATCAGAGTGGCTGTCAGAGAGCGTGAAGAAAATGACAGACTTTTGGAGGCTCTTACTTTTTGCTTGCGCTGATAATGGCAGGCGGCAGGGGTACACGTCTGCAGATGGGAGAGAAAGGTCTTGTCAGACTCTGTGACAGACCACTGATTGAGTACGTCATCTCCATTCTCGAAGAATCAGGATTTGAACAGGTGGTTGTAACCACACCACGAACCCCGTATACTGCCAACTACTGTCGGACACGGGAGGTTGACCAGATCTGTACACAAGGTGCGGGGTATGTTGAGGATATTGCTGAAGCCGTTGAGATCCTCGGTGAAGAGGGTCCGGTTCTGATCGTCTGTGCCGATATACCCGGATTGTGCAAGGATCATCTCGATCATATCCTCTCCTCGTACGATACCGGGGGCAAGCCAGCCTGTTCAGTCTGGATCCCGGCATACCGTTTTGAAGAGCAGGGATGCAGAGTACACTATACCAAAGAGATAGCAGGCACTCAGGCATCTCCTGCAGGTCTGAACATTCTTTTAGGATCTTCGATTGAAGATGAGCAGGACGAACTATGCCTCCTGATCGATGATCCGGCACTTGTCTTCAATGTCAATACCAGAGAAGAACTGACAGCAGCAGAAGAATTTTTCAAATCACGGCGGGACAAAACCTGAAGTCGTTTCATCTTTCTCTGATGACCGAATCATGATATGCCCGCAGAGCAAAGATCTCTCATGAGTTTCTCCCGTGAGATTGAACTCGACGGGCACATAATCGATTCAGGAATCGTTGAGAATGTCCTTGATACCATCCTCGACATGGGTGGTGATTTTGAGTTCCTGGTGTTTGAAGTCGGCAAGAAGAAGACCGACAAGAGCTACGCAAAGATCAGGATATGTTCTGACACCAGCGAACGTCTTGATGGAATTATCAGCCGTCTTCACCGGCATGGTGCCCGGCTCGTAGAGGTAGCAGAGGTCACTCTTGTTCCAGCCGAAGGCGAGCGGATTGTTCCAAAAGGCTTTTATTCCACGACAAATTATCCAACCGAGATCAGGTATGCAGAAAAGTGGATCCCGGTAGAAAAGATCGAGATGGACTGCCTCATCGTGGTGAAAACAGATGAGAGGCGGGCCATCTGCACCCCCATGGATAAGCTCAGGAAGAATGATCTCGTGGTCATGGGAGAGTTCGGAGTAACAGTTCACCCTCCAGAGCGTTCCCGGGATCACAATGAATTTGAGTTCATGGGAGGAGGCGTATCGTCAGAGCGTCCAACCGAGACGACCATCGCCAAGATTGCAAAAGAGATGGTCGAACTTCATCAGCGTGGTGGAAAGGTTGCGCTGGTAGGAGGGCCTGCCATCATTCATACAGGAGCTGCTGACGCGTGTGCCGCATTAGTCCGAGAAGGGTACATTAATGTCCTCTTTGCAGGGAATGCACTCGCAACTCATGACATTGAGTACAGTTTATACGGGACATCGCTCGGTATGGACATCAGAACCGGAGAACTGGTTGCTGCCGGTCATAAAAATCACCTGTACGCGATAAGTGAGGTGATGAGGGCCGGTTCAATCAGTGCCGCGGTTGAGACAGGTGTCGTCCGATCAGGGATCATGTACGAGTGTGTAAAAAACGGGATACCATTCGTCCTGGCAGGTTCTATCCGTGATGATGGCCCTCTTCCTGATGTCATATCTGATGCACGGGTGGCGCAGGATGCGATGCGCAAATATGTTCCCGATATAGGTATGGTCCTGATGATTGCGACAATGCTTCACTCTATCGCGGTTGGAAACTGTCTCCCAGCATATGTGAGAACCATCTGCGTTGACATCAACCCGTCAACGGTTACCAAACTGATGGACAGGGGTACAATGCAGGCTATCGGAGTTGTGAGTGATGCAGGGGCTTTCATTCCGATGCTACTCAGGCAGATCAGGCTGATTACTGGAAAAACAGAAGAGTAGAATTAGCTGGTGAGTGGCATGGCATAGGGCTGCTCATGCTCCATAACAAACTCCCATTCTTTTTTGCAGGTGCAGGAGATGTCAAGGACAGATCTGATAAGCTCCTGATCTCCGTTCAGATTATACTCACGGATCGCATCAAGGATCATCTGATCACAGGTTCCGCAGTTGTGTGCCCCTCGTTTCTGTCCTCCTCCAAGGGGATCACAGGTGATATGGACCGGCGCTTCAGCAAGAACTTTTGCAACGCTCCAGAGGTATGGTGGCCGGTATGACCCCTGGCGCCAGAGCCGTTCCACAACAGTGTGACGCTGTACAGAACAGGGGTTCATGGATATCAGATCAGTATGGGGTAGAATATCCTGCACCGAAGAGATCATGTCTTCATAGGCTTCGCGTTCGGTGACGTAAGCAGGTTTGTAGAGTAGATAGGTCTTCACCAGCCCCCCTGCCCGCCTGATATCTGCAGAGGCAGAAATGTACTGGGTAAAAGACAGGCCTTTGTCTATACACTTCTCCCTGATGAGATCAGATGAGGTCTCCAGCCCGATAGCAATAATAAGGCCTCCTTTTCCCGATTCATCCTGCAGAAGATTTCGATAGGCAGCAACCTTCTCATAATCCACATAGTCTCCCCTACATTCCACAGTCAGGATGCGACCTTTGCAGAGGGTGGCAATCTTCTCCCTGACCGCAGGAGGTACCTCCAGATCATCAAAAAAAGTACCGGAGGTGTAAATCTTTACAAGTGGGGGATCATGCTCAGATATACTTGCAGCGAGAACCTCGAGCTGCTCGTTCATGGCAAAGATCAGTTCATCTGTTGAGAGATCATGATACCGCTCATGCCTGTACTGGCACATCAGGCACCGGTTCCACGAGCACCCCCCTGAACGCAGAATCACAGTCACGCTATTCAGTATTTCATCAAGAACGCGGTCTGAACCGGTCCACAAGGCTATTGGCGTGTTCTTCTGTTCTTTTTTCATAGAAATATCCGATTAATCTGCATTGCTGCCGGGCAATGGCAACAGGTATTGCTCAGTCTATGGAAAGACCAACAATATATTAGGTCGGGCCGGTGAAATATATTCAGTCAATCATTTCGGAGGCGATTAGGACTTGAATCCGCGTTATTTCAACATTATATCTGCAATATTTCTGATATTGGTCCTTCTCGGACCTGGCACTGTATCAGCATATTATCTCACACTTGATGCTCCTGCAGAAGTGAGAGTAAGCCAGCCGTTCACGGTGACCGGAACCACGAATGTCCCCCCACCGGACAAGATCGATGTCGTGCTCTCTCTGTCATCCAATATTCCTATTGAGAAAGACCGTCAGTCAGTTGCGATCACTGATAAGGGTGATACCAGTTTTAATATCACATTCCAGACTACCGGTTATGAAAAAGGGAATTACAAAGTAGAAGCGCTCTCACAGACCCTGCGTGATTTCTCAGCTGGTTCGCGAAACCTCAGAGTTGTGAAGCTGACCGACCGATCTGATATTATCAGGTTCTCTTCCCCACTCTACCAGGATTATGACGGGACTCTGGAGATCGAGACCCGGATTCAGGGATATGAAGATAATGCAATTCAGATCGAAGTGCAGAAAGGGAACACGTCAGTCTTTGGTCCTGAGTCTGTGCCGGTCAGCCGTGGTCTGATGAAATATGAACTTCCAATCAAGGAGCCTGGGGCATACACGATAACCTTTACCGACTCAAAAGGATTTATTGGAACATACACGGTACAGGTCGGAGAAGAAAAAGGATCATCGACTGTAGCTCCCACACCATTAGAAACCGCAGCTCCGGTAGTTCATGAGACAGACACCACTACTCCCGCAAAGACCAATGTGAGCCCGGCTGCTACCACTGAACCGATAAAAAGTGCCCCTTCCCTCACACCATCAGAGACAAAGGCTCCAGAAAATAGTACTGGAGATAAACCCGTTCAGGTTGAAGGGGTAACTTCAACTGCGCCGGCATCCCGTGATTCCCCGGCATATTTCCTTGTGTCTGTAAAGCAGGCACCGGTAACGATCTCTACCTCTTCGGATGAGGACTGGGTCATGGAGTACAAAACTACCCCGGGATCTGCCGGAGTTAAAGTAAATGATAAAGGAAAGGGATCTCCCGAACAGGCCACGATCACTGACTCAACCAAGGAAGTCTATCTGAAAGTATATCCGTACAGTTACAAGTCATCTGATGAAGTGACCATTACTGCAAGCAATGCAGCATCGGTGGGTCTTTCAGATACGGCAGCCCAGGCATTCGGTGCACCTCCAAGATATGGAAATAGCAACGCATCAGGAGAGAAGAAATCTCCCGCTCCTCTTGCGGGAGTTGTTCTCGGACTCGCAGGAGTTGCATGGCTCCTGCGGCGGAAGTAAAAAATATTCCTTTTTTTCAATCATCTATCAGCGTGTGCGTAATATTTTTCCAAAAGTCTTCATTTTCCAGTTGAAATGTCTGACCGATTTTCTCATACAGAGAATACCTTTTTAAGAGCACAGTGTAACCTACTAGAGGAGCCGAGGTAGTCTAGTCCGGGAAGGCGGTGGTCTTGAAAACCACTGGTGTTTCACCTCAAGAGTTCAAATCTCTTCCTCGGCGTTTTAAGAATTTGTTCAACGTTGTAACAAATTCGGTTTTTTATCTGTTTTTTCGTAGAGTTTTACGGATTACCGGATGACTGAAAAAACCTGGATCAACCGGAATTAGACAGTTTTTTTTATCGTAACCTGATAACATGACTGTATGAAATTTTTATTGTACCTCATCTTATTCGGCATTCTGATCATACCCTCTATGGCTGTAGATACATCAAACTGGGTGAATGGCACATCAGATGCAGGATTTACGTTTCAAATGCCACCGTACTGGGCCAGTGATCCTGTAGACAAGATAACAGAGGCAATCCGGACAGATAAGAGCGATGCGGTTCTCCTGATATCAAATGAACCCATAAATTTTACAGAATCAAAAGGTTTTCAGGAGAATGTAACGGACCACCTACAAAAAAAGATGGCAGATCTGAAAGTGCCTCATCTTGAGATCATTGAGCATGAAGCCAATAACGTGACTGCATCGGGCACCACATTATATGGTACAATCATCACAGCCAGAGAAGAGTTTGGTGATAATCATATCAAACGCTGGATCTGTGAGTATTCTAATGCAGATGCGGTTACAAAATACACAAACACGATGCTTGCAATCATCAACAGCACAGAGTTCAGATGACTGAAAAAGCCAGCCAAAATTTTGTGAAGGTTTAAAAAATTCATACCCGGGATGAATGCTCAGACTGGAGATTCGCCAATCATGTGCCATCTTTCATTCCGTCTCTTTACCAGCGCTCATCTCATCGAGGAGAATTGCTTTGTCAAAAGCTTCAAGCGCCTCGTCATATCTTTCCAGACAGTTGAGGGCATTTCCCTTGTTATTCCAGGCATCGCTGTATTCGGGATCTATCAGAAGAGCCCTGTTACAGGATTCAAGTGCCTCTTCATGCCGTTCCAGGCAGTTGAGTGCATTTCCTTTATTATTCCATGCATCACTGTATTCCGAATTTATCTGGATCGATCTTTCACATGCCTCGAGGGCCTCGCTGTACCGCTCGAGGCTGTGTAACGTAATTCCCTTATTATTCCATGCAACCGCATTCTCCGAATTTATCAGGATTGCCCGATCACATGCCTCAAGAGCTTCATCATATCGCTCAAGCAGGAACAGGACCTGCGCTATATCAGTCCAGATGTCCGGGTTATCAGGTTCATCTTTACTGGTTCTGGTATACTCCTCAAGCAACTCCCCGTATCGTTCCATATCTTCAAGAATCGCCTTTCTCCGGATCGAAAGATTTGAATCACTCTTTGAAAAAGAGAGGTTGCGCATACACGATATTTGGCTGAACAATGATTAGGTATTCCTTTATCGCTTGCAAAGCATCTCCTCTGAATTGAGATTCCAGATCTCAACAATAATGTATCATCTCCTGAAAAAATCTGAAACCATCTTCTAAAGCTCCCCCTCAAATGCCCGTACAGCTCACGTGTATAGGATAGTATGCAGTACACGTTTGCATCCCGGATGGAGAAGACTCCCAGGTCATTCATCAGGGAGATCCTCAAAGTAACCCAACGACCAGAGATCATCTCTTTTGCCGGAGGTCTGCCAAACCCGGCACTCTTTCCGGTGAAGGAACTGGCAGAGACGGCAGAGAAGGTCATCGCTGAGGAAGGTACTGCGGCACTCCAGTATGCGACCACTGAAGGACATCCTCCGCTTCGTGAGTGGATCGCGGAACGATACAAAAAACGTCTCGGGTTAGATATATCGCCGGATGAAATCCTCATCACCAACGGGTCCCAGCAGTGTCTGGATCTGATAGGAAAGATCTTCATCAACAAGGACAGTGTTGTGGCCCTTGAGCGACCGGGGTACCTTGGAGCAATCCAGGCATTCTCCATGTATGAGCCCAAGTTCTCTACGATCTCCCTGACTTCCGAAGGCCCCGATATTCATGAACTCGGGCAGGTTCTGGACAAGGATAAACCATGCTTCTTCTATGGTGTCCCCAACTCCCAGAACCCATCAGGAATTACATGGTCACGGGAGAACAGGAAAGCCGTTGCAGAACGGCTTGAACGGGCAGAAACTGTCTTCGTGGAGGATGATGCGTACGGAGAACTCAAGTTCAGGGGAGAACAGATGCCTTCCATGAAGGAACTGATCCCTGAACTGACAGTGATGACAGGATCGTTCTCCAAAATCATCGCTCCGGGGATGCGGATGGGATGGATATGTGCACCAACACCGATCCTTGAGCAGGCCGTCACCGTAAAGCAGGGCACAGACCTGCATTCAAACATCCTGAGCCAGCGGATCATCTCACGATTCCTGGCTAACTACCCGGTGGATGCCCATATTGCCCGGATATCTGCAGCATACGAAAGCCAGTGCGACTGCATGTTATCAGCAATACAGTCTGAATTTCCTGAAGGAGTCTCCTACACCAGACCAGACGGAGGGATGTTCATCTGGGCTACCCTTCCGAAGGGCTACTCGTCGATGGAACTCTTTGATCGGGCGATCAAGAAAGATGTGGCAATCCTCCCAGGTCTTCCATTCTATACTGATGGAGGGGGATTTGACACAGTCAGGCTGAACTTCTCCAACTCAACGCCTGAACGAATCGAAGAGGGAATCAGCCGTCTCGGGCAGGTGCTCAGGGAGTACCTGAAAGAGACGCCTGAACTGCATGCAGCATAAGAATGAGAGAGAAGCTTGAGATAACCTGTCCGGACAGCATCCCTCTCCGGTACCAGGTCAATCCATTCGACTTTTTTTCAGATCTCCTCTGCGCTTTTTCAGATCAGATGATTCATCTCGTCATCATGCTTGACGGGCAGATGAATTATGATGCTCTTGTCCGGGCTGCACTCCGGGCTACTGAAGCCGAACCGGTCACCCGATGCCGACTTATACAAGAGAACGATATGCTCTGGTGGGATACGATCCCATTGGTCACCGCCGCAGACCTGATTACAGAATTTTCGGTCCCTGATCCTGCATCACACCTTCAAAATGCCCTTTCATATTGTATCGATCCATTCAGAGGTCCGATGGTGAAGATCGTCTATATCAGGAGCACTGAGAAGAACGGAGACGTACTTGTCATCAATGCCCACCATGCTTCCATGGACGGGAAAGGGATGAAGGACTTTGCCGGGCTGCTCCTTTCACAATACAGGGCAGACTGGAGTGGAGCATCGGTGCAGATTGAACCAACCAACATGAGCACCAGAGTTCTGCCAAGGCTCTCATCGCTTGCACCCGACCTGCTGAATAAGGCAGATGTACAGATTCGCTGGTCAGATAAATTTTCAGTTCCATCCAGATCACTCATCTGTGAGCGGCAGGTCTTCTCACTCCTGTCACTGAACAAGGAGCGGGTCGGCCGTATCCATGCAACGCGAAAGGAATGGGGAGTCACCCTTAACGATCTGATGCTTGCCGTGGTGGCGACGGCATGTTCCCGGGCAACAAGCGGTAAGATAAATGATATCCATCTGCTCAACACGATCGACCTTCGCAGGTACCTGACTGAAGTGCCACAGAGATCGGTCTTTAACTTCGCCACTGCATTCGAGGTTGCCATCGAGGTAGATCCTGATGATACACTCAGGGATACTGCAATCAGGACTCACCAGGTGATGAATCAGATAAAAAAGGGAACTCCCGGGATTGATGCGGCCATTGAGGCTGAATGCCTGTATGATGCCGGATGTACTGCAGCACGCTGTGAGATGGAGAGACAGTGGAACGGGGTACTGGCTGAGGGAAAGAGATCGCCGCTCTTTACGAATACCGGGATAATATACCCGGAACAGTTGGATTCGGGAGTTCCGGTATCACATGCATTCCTGCTTCCGACACATAACCTGCCTCCCGGATTCAGCTTTGCAATCTCAACATTCGGGGATGAGATGACACTCTCATCCAGTTATGGGCTGCCCGCTTTTGATCCTGATTTTGTCAGAACCCTCTACTCCTCTATTGACATGATACTGCCCGGGCATGAGGATCATCCCGGAGCGTATTCGGTAATATGAAAAGCGATCTCCAATTAGGAGATCAACAGTTATTCACTGATCTGTCTGGTTACGTCAGATGCCGGGATCACTTGTGCATACAACCCGGACAGTGCTGCGAGAAAGGATCCATGCACATGATCTGCCACAATAGTTTTTCCTTCCCAGATTAGATCACGGGTTGCACATGCATCTGATGCCAGAGTGCATTGGTAACCAAGATCAGCCGCAGCACGGACGGTGGCATCGACGCACATGTGGGTCATCATCCCCCCGACAACCAGGTGTTCAACTCCGGCACTGGTCAGAACATCCTGAAGATTGGTTGCCCTGAAACTGTTTGGGAAGTTCTTCTGAACTACAACCTCTCCCGATATTGGCTTTACCAGATCATGAATCAGAACACCCGGGGTGTCAGGAATAAAAAAAGGAGCATCCGGCCGTGCTGAGAGATGCTGAACATGAATAACAGGAATACCTTTTTTCCGGGCAGCGTCAAGAAGTCCTTTGGCCTGATGACCTGCCTGCTCTACACGAACCAATTCCATCTTCCCACCAGGGAAGTAGTCGTTCTGAATATCGATGAGAAGTAATGCTGACTTCATGGTTGTTGCTCTGTCTTTTTTAGGAGGAGATGCCGTCTGAGGTAAAACCCGAACCGTTCATAAAATCTGAAGGACTGTTCATTACCTTCACAGACCCTGACCCTGTATTCGGTTACATTCCTCTGTCTGATCCATGCGAGGGCCCGGTTCATAAAAGACGTTCCGATACCCAGTGACCGGTACTCAGACATTACATAAATGGACTCGATCTCGCCGTACGAACCGGGTGCTGCAGAACTTACACAGAATCCGATATATGGCCCATGCCCCTGAACCTGAGCCAGGTGAACAAGAATCTCCCGATCTGCATTAGTTTTCCTGATATCGTCACATCGTTCAGAGAACGGCCGTTCCTGTAGCAGATCTCTGAAGTACCGGGCATTGCAGACATGATGAGTCCGGAGCTGGTTCCAGAGATCCTCAATATAAGGCAGACCGTCTTTCCCGAACTCTTCGTATGTGATATCTGCTGAATCTACGATATCTGGTTCCGATCTCTTCTCTTCTCCATCACGATGTACCAGTTCCGGACTGAAGGCAGGAACACAGACTGCCAGGTACTCGGCCCCTTCTGGTGAACTATACCTGACCCACTCACCTGCCGGCGCAATGGCGGTCTGTCCACTCTGAACCTGTACTGAACCGGTTCTGGTTGAGAGGACAAGTGCACCTTGCAGAACTACTGAATATTCATCAAACTCAGGAGTCTGGCCTGGTTCAGCCCATCCGGGTGGACTCTTCATCATGGCAATACTTACCTGCCCTGTTCCGGATACCGCTCTCCCGATGTACTCAGCAATTGTTTTCGGTGGAGAGCCGGCTGCCGAAATCAGCCTGGGTGAGCCGATAACCCTGACCATACATTCAGGTTAGCTGATAACCGGGAAAAAAGGGGATCATATGAGACGGAATAGAGTGCTACCGGAGTGGCAGTCAGACTCTTCCCCGGGTGAGACTGCGGTGATCTTTACCTGCTCACGGGCCACAATAGAGTGTAACACATGGCAATCGATCAGATTCCTATCGGCAGGTTCTCACTTATCAGTCATCTCTCTCTGAAAGCACTTCGGATATATGACCGGAAAGGTCTGCTTGTCCCGGCTGCAAAAGATCGGATCACCGGATACCGGAATTACACTGCATCGCAGATCGGAACCGGTGTGGTTATCAGAACCCTCTCACTCCTGGGTTTCAGTCTCGATGATATAGCCATAATTCTACAGGCAAAAGAATCAGGCGATGATAAAACGATCCGGGCGCTTATATCTGAAAGGAGGACACAGGTAGGAGTCGAGATCGACCGGTTACACAAGATCGAAGAGATTCTCCGTCATCAGGAGATCTCCCTTGAGTTGATGCCCATGAGTTGTTCAGAACCGGTTATCAAAGAGATCACCCCGATCAGGGTGCTGAGTATACGCGACAAAGGACGATATGAAGAGATCTGCTCCCGCCTCATCGGTGAGCTCTGTGGGATAGTAGAGTCTGAAGATGCAGGACAGACCGGTCTTCGCATGGCCGGTCCCCCCATGAGTATCTACCATGATGGAGAGTACAGGGAGACAGATGCAGATGTGGAGGTTGCATTTCCAATTCTTGGGAGACTCAGCAAAGATTCAGATCGAATTCGGATATCAACTCTGACCGGAGGACGATTCCTCACACTGATCTATAAAGGTCCTTACATGGGGATTCATGAAGGATGGTCCCGGGCTTATTCGTATGCCACAGAAAAGGGCATCTCGCTTGGGATTCCCGGGAGAGAACTGTACCTGAATGATCCCTGCAACCTTCCACCAGAAGAGTTACTGACCGAGATTCAGATTCCTGTTATCGGAGAGGCTGAACTTCCCTGATATTCAGGGCAGTTCTATCTTTTCTGCTGCACGTTTTCCGTAAGGACAAGCGTATACGCACATGCCACAGACCGCTTCTTTTCCCTGCTCTCGAAGTGAGGCAAAATACCTGTCACACTTGCCTGCATCAAACCGGGTCTCCCGTGGATCTTCTTCTCTGAAAGACTCGCCTGTAAAGGCATGAACAGGGCAGGCATCAACACATTCCTGGCATGAACCACACCGCTCTTTCATAGGAGATCCGGTCGGAACCAATGGTGCGTTCGTAAGAATGCTCCCCCATCTGACCCTTGGACCTGCAGATCTGGTGATGAGAAGGCAACTCTTCCCGATCCAGCCAAGACCAGCACAGTGCGCTGCGAGTTTGTGCGAAAAAAATGCTGCTATCTTCTCATTGTCTGTACGAGTTGATGCGGGAACAGGAAATGCTGCAAACCCTTCCTGCTGTATTCGTCCGGCTAGTTGGGAGATGAGACTATCAAGCCTTGAATTGACCACATTATAAACATAGTGCCTGTACATGATCGAGCCAGTTTCTGATCCCTCAGGCAGGAGGTCGACAAGCGGATGAAGTAGATCCACTCCCACGGTGACAGCAAGAGGATACATGGCGATCTCATCTCCACCCTGATTCCGGACCGCCTCATGTGCAGACCTGAGGTCGGCAACTCCATAGTGATTCACTCCGGCCTGCTCTGCAATCTGCCGAAGTGCCTCATCAAGAGACATAATCTTAGTTGTGTATCATTCGGACAGATACCTGTGCCGATATGATAGGGGAGAGTCCCAGGTTGGAGAGGGAGATCTGGGAAGGTTTCTCCTGCCGATGACCCTCAATAAATAACTTAATAATAAGGCAGACGCACCTTGAGATATGGCTGAAACCATAGACGCATCTGAAGATGTTCAGGCTCTCGTCTGTGCCGGATCATTCCCCTGGTGGAGTGTCCTGCTCTGGGGAATCTGTGCAATGATCATCGGGATACTGCTCCTGGTAAGCCCGGTGATCACAACCATTGCCCTCATAACCATGATAGGGGCCTGGTGGTTTGTTGGAGGAATCTTCTCACTTCTGAGTCTGACTGTTGACCGTTCGCACCTGGCTTTGAAAGTGATTACCGCTGTATTAAGCCTCATAGCCGGCCTTGCAATCCTCGGATACCCGCTCTTCAGCACACTGATCCTTCTCCCGTTCTTTGTGATGCTGATCGCGGTATGGGGTATTGTTATCGGAGGAGCGCAACTCTATCACGGATATCTGGTCAAAGACTGGGGATCAGTTGCACTCGGTCTCCTGAGTGTTATCTTTGGTATCCTGCTCCTTGTTTATCCTCTTCAGGCAGCCCTTTCACTTCCATTCGTAGCAGGAATCTTTGCACTCATCGGCGGGATATCTGCAATAATGGGATCATTTAACCTGAGAAAGATCCAGACATCCTAATCCTTTTTTCCGGTTACGGTATGTAACCGCCTGCAAACGCATCCGGCAGAGTCCGCTGAATGAGTGTTGATGCCCCGACCGGAGGTTTGATCTCAAGTGAGAAGGATCCTCCTGCCTTCGGACCGTTCATTCCTGCAGTTAGAAGATTAAGAGTCACCCGCGTACTCCCCCCAGGATAGAGAAGACCACTGCCTGGCTGCACGTTTGCTAATGGAACTTCACCACCGGCTCCGCTACCCTGTGCATAATAGTAGACCATCTCTGACAGATCAATGGCTTCTCCGGTCTCAGGTACACTCAGGCTGAAACTCAGGGACTCAAGACCGTTTGCATCAGTATATTTTCCCCTGACAAGGCCATCAGTGATAGCGGTTGACGTACTCTGCTTGATTCCGGCATACGTTACCTCCTGAAAACGCTGGGTAGCAAAAAAGCCGGTGCTCATCGTCACATAAGCAAAGACCGCTGCAACAACAACAAACGCGATCAGCACTACTGCTGCTTCAAGCCCTGAAAATCCCGGCTCTCTACTCATATATCACGCCGTTGTATACTCACCAGTACCGATTAATAATATTTCCTTTTTAAAACAGGGTGTACAGAAACAGAAAACTGATCAACTCTCCGTTTTTATGACAATGCAACACGGTATGATCCGGACGGGACACTGATCTCAAATCTGACTCCTTTTCCCGGTCCACCATTTTCTGTAATACTCATTCTTGTGATCGCCAGAATCTCCCGGGAGAGAAACAGACCAAGACCGGTATTCTTTCCAAATCCTTTGGTGAACAACCGCTTTTTGTCTGTTTCACATATACCGGATCCGTCATCTGTATAGATGATCCGAAGATAACCACCATCCTCTTCGGTTGTTACAGAGATCCTGGAGATATTTCCTCCATGCCTGATA
This sequence comes from uncultured Methanospirillum sp., assembly GCF_963668475.1. Taxonomy (GTDB): domain Archaea; phylum Halobacteriota; class Methanomicrobia; order Methanomicrobiales; family Methanospirillaceae; genus Methanospirillum. Next base: position 3,811,329 of record NZ_OY764544.1, on the reverse strand, counting down.
CTGTTCTCCATAAGATTGAAGAAGACCTTCTCGATGAGAGGCTCTGCGTAGATCTCAATTCTGCCGGTCTCATTCTCAACCGAAATACCAGTCATATCCAGCGTCTGCGTCGCCTTGATGACGAGATTTGACAGCAGTTGCCATTCTGGCGGCCTGATCCCGATGTCCTGGTATATACGTGTGAACTCTATCTGCCTCTGGATGATTGCAGTAAGTTGTGTTGCTTTAGAGAGGAGAGACTCCTGATCAGATCCTGAACATTTCTCTTTACTGAACTCAAGATATCCGGCAAGAGCGGTGATTGAGTTGAGGATATCATGCCTTGTTACCGATGAGAGGATGGAGAGTTTCCGATTCGTCTCCATGATGGCATTCTCCATAAGCTTGCGATCGGTGATATCGATAATAAAACCCACAATTCCTGCCCTTTCTCCAGTCTCATCAGGAAAAACAGCTTTGCTCATAATAATGTCGTGAACTTTACCATCAACCCCCTGAGATCTACTCTCGTACTGTACACTGCCGCCTGTAGCCAGGAGGTCCTTATCCTGCCGATCATGTTCGCGTGCCATCTCTTCCGGGAGAATATCATATACTGTCTTCCCGATCACTTCACCCTTTTTCAGACCGAGAAAGAGAGCCCATGCTTCATTGGATCCAAGGTATAACCCGTTCTTATCCTTGTAAAAAATCGGGCTCGGAATCGTGTCAACAAGAAGCTGGATAAATACCGAGTCGGCTTTAATTTGTTCTTCGCGTTTGTGCTGCTCGGCGATATCCCTTATGATATGAATACTGACAACCGGACTATCTTCTGCAGTGTATAAAGGAGTACAACTCACCCTGTAATACCGCTGAGTTCATTGTAAATATCAGCGGTATGGTCCATGTTGTCCCGGATTAATGCTGTGTGCGGACAGGCGAGAACAGGGCCGCTGGTCCCGTGGACAAGTTCATCACAGTGTGTACCGATAGCCTTTTTGAGTGGTATACCAAGGTTTTCAGCCATGGCACGATTCATCTTCTGAATAGTATGATCAGGACCGATCAGAGCGATCATATCAGGAATTGCATTGAATATACGTTCCCACTCGGTATTATCCATGGATTGTCCTGTTACTTTTTGTTTAATACTCATTGAATATTTGGATGCCTTGTCTCAAGTCTGCCAATGCTCATCTTTCAGGTATAAAACCACCGGCATACATCAAAGTTCTCACGAGAATTACGGAAATATATATACCATATTGCGTGGACCATCATGTATCTGATTCCCGGTGATGATAACCTGATAGCAGAGATATCCCGGGTGTGAGGTGTTATATGGGACAGACAGAACCTTCAAACAACAAAATGCTCGTTGCAGAGATTACTGCAAACCCTGCCCCGCTCGGACTGCTCGGATTTGGAATGACGACAGTCCTGCTAAACCTGCACAACGCCGGTTACTTCACATTGGGATCGATGATCCTGGCGATGGGACTGGCATATGGAGGAACCGCACAGATCATTGCCGGGATCATGGAATGGAAAAAGAACAACACCTTTGGAACAACCGCATTCACGTCATACGGACTCTTCTGGATCTCACTGGTTATTTTATTGATCCTGCCTAAACTAGGACTCGCTGACGGGACCGGAGGGAACACAGCCATGGCAGCATACCTCGCCATGTGGGGCCTCTTCACCGCATTCATGTTTGTCGGAACACTCCGTGCAAACCGTGCAATACAGTTTGTCTTCGCTTCACTTACAATTCTCTTCTTCCTGCTTGCACTGGGAGACATCACAGGTATCGAGGCGATCACACGGCTTGCCGGATATGAGGGAATAATCTGTGGATTCTCAGCAATTTACGCAGGACTTGCACAGGTAATCAATGAGGCCCATGAGAGAACAATTCTCCCACTCTGGCCGGTATAACCACACTCTTTTTTGAAACCTCTCAACTACAATAAGGATACGTGCAGATATCCAGCCCATCACAGGTACCTGTCCGACAGGAATTCTGAACCGTGATGCCGATATCGTGCAATCTGATGAATGATATTGCGGGAATCAGGACCGAATAGTAATTAGGAGAGATAACCCTGCAACAGCCGGAGAGCTTCAAGTTCCCGTTCCCCTCCGCATCGCTTCACGAGGTCAACATGATGATCTATCTTGTCTTTCAGTGCAGAATCACGTGTCAGAACATATCGTGTGCCGTGCACAGCAGCCTCGATGACACTGTTGAATCCCCTGTTTATCGGAACAATTGTGGACTCTGCAAGTTCAATTCTGATCGGTTCAAGACTGACGAGGAGTTTCTGTTCGGTCTTCTGATCGATCCTTGAACGATACACAACCCAGCTCTCTGCTGAAGAGAGCCTGCAGACCTGATGCCCTGCTTCTTCAAATTCTATAAAATCATCAGGATCGAGATCTGAGAATGCAGCCCTGACAAAGATCACAGGATCATGCATGATGTTGGCAACCACCAGCCCGGTTTCTTCAATCAATGAAGCTGTGTGACTGCTCCTGAACACGGCCATCATGATACGATCACCACGACAGATCACCCCCATTGGAGCGGCATGCAACCTTACCGTCGCAATGATCTCGTTTATCCCCTCCTGCATCGGCCAGAAGCGGGACTGGTTCACAGATCCCACTCCCAGCCTTCAGTCAATGCCACGAAGAGACCTGCGATCATGATGTCGGCAAGAGAGCCGGGGTTGATACTCTCCCTGATACAGTACTCGTCAAATTCGTTATGTGAGATCTGTCCGGCAAGAACCTGAATCGCCTGATCCCTGACCCGGCATGCACGGTCAGTTCCAAACTTTTTTGCAATAAAGGTGTCAGGCTCTTCAGCCAGGAGCCAGAGAAATACCGATGAGACGGCTTCTCTTCCCCTTCCATCCTCTTTCAGAAGGTCAGCTGTTTTGCGGGTGAGAGGAAAGTTGTTCGTCCATTCACGAGCCACCATGTCCTGCGGTGCTGAATGGGCCATGACATCAAAGAGTGTCATCCCCCGTGCCCGAAGTTTATCTGCGACAGCCGGATCGTTGATATCAAGTTCATCAGAATCACGAACGCGGACTGCAGTATGGGCAAATGCATCATAGAAGAGAATGGCATCTTCGACGGTAGTCTCCCTGATGCACCGGCATGCCCCCTCAATCCCTTTGCCCATGATCAGGGGGACAAGTAGGATAAATGCACCAAAATGAGTGTTACCCCCCCGATGCCGCCCGGTCAGAAGCGTGGCCTCCCGGATCAGTTCACCGATGGTTCCCACCTCCTGCTCAGCTTTCTCAAACGCAGGCCGGCAGAAGAGAGATGATGCGAGAAAGTGTTCAAGCCAGGTATCAGGATAATCATGGCCACGATCAACATTTCCCGGCTTGGTCATGGCACAGACTTCGAGCATCATTGCCATCTGTGCATGCTCTGTCAGGGTGAGAGGTGGTATGGCCATACAATATCAGGAGAAGATCTTCTGCATAATCTTTCTGGCAAGTTCGCGTTTCTGCTGCATATAGATCGACCGTTTTATTCCTGCCTGCTTAAGCGTCCCATCACGGAACATACAGGGTGTCGTATCCTTGCAGCAGTATGCAAGACTACCAAAACAGGTACTGGTTCCTCCTTCCAGAATCGTATCCTTTACCCCTTCCATCTTCATGGCAACGAAATCCTGTGGAGATATCTTCAGTTTTTCAAGTGCTGGTAGAAGTGGACAGGGTTTAACCGGTAAGCAGCAGAACGCAAGGGATCTGATATCCCCACCACGGCAGAGCTGCTTGGGTGAATTATACCAGCCATGCTCACGGGTAAACTGGGCAAGTGCCTGACTGATGGCAGAGAGAGTCTTCACATCTGAACTGCGGGCAAGCGAGACCATGTCTGCTCCGTGGGCAAAGTACTCTTTTGCCTTCTCAAAGTCGGTGATACCATTATTTGCTATTAAGAAGACCGGGCAGGCATTTCTGATATCACGAAGTTTTGTCGGCCCAAAATCCATCAGATCCACATGGATGATGTCTGCCCCGGCTTTCCACAGGAGTCTTGCAAGTTCGCCATCATGTGGTGCTACACCAGCACGGATCTTTACAGATACTGTAACACCGGTAATCTTGAGTGCCTGTACGTACGAGAGGAGTTTTTGAGGATTGGTAAGAAGATATTCACCACATCCTGCCTCAATCATGGCCTGCTGTCTGCAGTGTGCATCAATCTCATAGATTGCCCGGTCACCAATCTCCTCAGCCAGAGCAACCGTGGAGTTAACTTCAGATGCACGAATATTTATCCCGGGAATCACTCCAGCTGACTCAACTAGAGCAACCTGTGCTGCAATCTCTGCGATGGGATCCCGGGGCAGGAACTCTTCCCTACCCTGGTGGGAGAGTTCACGTGCTGCAGATATCGTTGCTTCATCTATTGCGTATCCGCCGATAAATCCGATCCCGACGTATTCGGCCCGTTCCCTGATATATGCACCATCGGTCACCCCTGCCATGGATGAGATCGCGACAGGAATGGAGACCTGCCGATCACCAATCCGGAGATCATAGAAATTGTCCATTCAAATCCTCGAATCTTTGCCTTTACCAATCAACCTTTGAATCAATTAAAGTTGGCCTGATATCAGTGGGAGGTATCAGACTCCGGATTCAGACCCTGATATAAAACCCTATGTACTTACCATCATGCTTACCATACACATTTGATAACTATTTTATCGCTGGCAGTGTTACCTTAGCGTAATGGGAAACGTAGGTATTCTTCTAGTAGGTCACGGAAGCAAAAAGGAATATAATAAGGACCTTATCACCAAAACTGCTGCCCTGATCGCCGAACGCCATCCAGATTACAAGGTAAAATGCGGGTTCATGGAGTTCAGCGAGCCCACTATTCCAGAAGCTCTCGAACAGTTCAAAACCGAAGATATAGATTCCCTTGCAGTTGTTCCTCTCTTCCTTGCACGTGGAGTTCACATCGATGAAGATATTCCAGGAATTCTTAATCTTCAAAGCGGACAGAAGAAAGGAACGTTTAAACTTCAGTCACGGGAAATTCCCCTCGTGTATGCTGATCCGATCGGGCCGAACCCACTTCTTGCCGATCTGATGGCTGAGAATGCCGAAAAGGCACTTTCTCTTATCTAATCTTTTTTTATGCAGATTCTGATCCTCGATACCATTCATGGCGGGATTATTCTAGGTGATGCCCTGAAGGGCATGGGCCATACCGTGGATCTCGTTGATGTATACCGGGGAGATCTCTCACACCCGGGAAGCATCACCTGCGAGACTGCCATGACCCGAAGGTATGATCTGCTCATTCACCCGGTACATCTTGATCCTTCATATCCGGTGCTGAGGGGACTCTCCTGCCCTGCTATTACTCATCATGAAGCGGTGAGGTGGATCCTGGGCTCAGGAAGGGAGACCAGGCCAACCGGCCATGAAAAAACCGGAATCTCCATTGAGATAACAGGGGCAAGGGGGAAGACAACCACCGCAACAGCCCTTGCATCACTCATGGGTGGGTATGGAATCCTTCATACATCGAGGGGAATTTTCAGGTACCCGGAAGAAGAAAAAATTACCCGGATGAGCATCACTCCCGCATCACTTATACCAATTCACGCTCTCCTGTCAGAAACTGACTGGTGTATTACAGAGATCTCACTTGGATTTACTGGCCTGTCTGATCTTGCAATCCTTACCTCTGATGAGGACTATCGGATTGCATCCGGGCGACTCAGCGCCAGAACGCTTAAACATTTGAGTGCACTTTCGTGCAGAAAAGTTCTGATAGCCCCGGGTATGACCAGTGAGCACGATTCGGTGATCAATGCAAAAGACCTCGCACAGGTAACAGGAGGGATCTGCACATACTCCTACAAGGACATGGAAGGGTCGTTTGAAAACCCACTCCTGACACTCGAAGGATACCGGACTCCCCTTCAACTGGCTACAGCAGCAGCACTTATTCTTGGATACAGGCCAGACAAGTTGAGTAATTTCGCCTCGCTTCCTGGCAGAATGAAGATAACATCAGAAGAGGGCCGGATGATCATAGATAATGCCAGCACCGGGGCATGTCTGAAGACCACCCTTGATGCTATCGCCCTGCTCCGGGGTACAGAGGATCAGATTACTCCATTTATCCTGATCATCGGACAGGAGAACAGAGCAGTATGTGAAAATTTTTCCGATAATGAGATCATCGCTGCCATCAGAAAGGGAAGACCTGCAACAGTAATCCTTGTTACAGGGGATGACAGGATGAATGTCGATGCCATATCAGGAGCATGCCAGGAACAGGCAGTTCCGATAACCACAGTGAATTCTATAACAGAAGGTATGCAGGTTGCCAGGGAGAAACCTGCCATTCCGATCGTTGTCTCGGTAAAGACCTGGAGGTAATTTATGAAATATATGCAGCCACGACCAAGTTCAATTGTTGCCGCTTTGTATACAGCCCGGGATTTAGGGGTTACCGTCTCCGTACTTCATGGGCCTTCAGGTTGTTCATTTAAACACGCACGACTTCTTGAAGAGGATGGAATGCGGGTTCTTACAACATCGCTTTCAGAGAATGAGTTCGTGTTTGGCGGCCAGGAACGTCTCATTGAAGTCATCAAATATGCTGAAAAAGAGTTCAACCCGTCGCGTATGGCAGTAGTCGGAACCTGTGTCTCCCTTATCATCGGTGAAGATCTTGAAGCTGCAATAGAGATGGCTGACCTTCATACAGAGACGATAGCAGTTGACATCCATGCAGGATTTGCAGAAAATATTGATGGTGTCATCGCAACCCTTGAGCCTGCAAACCGGGCCGGCTGGATCAGTGATGAGGAACTTATCAGGCAGAAAGAACTGCTGAAGAAAGCAAACGAGGTTGAGAGGCTGCGTGGAGCAGCGATGAAGAGTTACATCGAGCCATCACGGGGAGACCTGAAACATGTTGCAGCAACCAGAATCCTGAATCTTATTCATGAAGGGAAAAAGGGGGTTGCTGTCATGAACGCCAAGAAGGAGACCGCGTACATGTTTGCAGATGTTCTTCTCGGACTCCATGATGCAGTGCCTGATGCTGATATCACTTACTCTGCAAATCTCGAACTTCGAGGACTGCCAAAAGTACAACGAGATGCACAGCGAATATCTGATGAACTGAAAACCAGAGGACTTCAGTTTGTTTCACAGGGAGCACTTGATGAGTATGGTGCTTCCGGAGATTATCTAGGCTCCTGGATCAAGGATAAGAAACCGGACTTTGCCCTAATCGTCGGAGTACCACACGCTATACCTTCTCATTATCTTGAGGGCATCGAATGCTTCTCAATAACTAATGGACCTCGTCAGGTTGGCCCTCTGAAGGAACAGGGCCATGCCCATGTGATGGTTGAGGTTGACCTGCATCCCAGAACCCTGGGAGTCACTTCTATCGTGGAGAGTGAGTTCGGAGCAGTGCTCCGGAGCCTTGCATGAAGACTATCCTGATATCTGGTGATCGATCAGGGGCAGGAAAAACCAGTATTACTGTAGCACTCGCGGCTCTTCTTTCCCGGCAGTACAAGGTCCAGTGTTTCAAGGTTGGGATGGATTATATTGATCCATCGTATCTTTCTGCAGTAACAGGTAGGCATTGCCTGAACCTTGACTCATTTGTTCTTACTCCCGAAGAGAACCAGGAAATATTTTCCCACGCCTGTTCGTGCATGGGTGCTGAGATAGCACTGATCGAAGGGGTCAGGGGGTTATATGAAGGTGCAGAATCTCTTTCAGACATCGGCTCCACTGCATCCATCGCCAAACTCCTGAAAGTTCCAGTATTATTAGTTATTGATGCCAGGAGTATCACCCGGAGTGCAGCGGCACTCCTCAAAGGTTTCACTGTATTTGATCCCGATATCACTATTTCAGGAGTGATCCTGAACAATGTGAGGGGCGAGAGCCATATCAGAAAAGCAACCGAGGCGATCGAACATTACTGTGGGATCCCAGTTATAGGAGCAATTCCACGACTTGAAAACCCTCCCCTGAAGATGAGGCATCTCGGTCTGGTTCCATTTCTTGAGGGATCTCCTGACCAGGAGTTTCTAAACCAGATAAACAGCATGATCGAATCAGTCGGAAAGCAGATCGATCTCAATGCCCTATTGAGCCTAGCTGACGAGCGGGAAATTCCCTCATATACTGGTTCAATATTCAGATCCCTGGAACAAAAGGATATCAGGATAGGGGTCGCCCTTGACGGGGCTTTCAACTTTTATTATGCGGACCTCTTCGCGATCCTTGAGACGTATGGGGCTGAAGTTGTACCATTCTCACCAATTCGCGACTCACTGCCAGATGTTGACGGGCTCATAATCGGAGGAGGATATCCAGAATATTTTGGGAGAGATTTGGAACAAAATGCCCGAATGAGAGAATCGATCAAAGCTGCATCATTGCAGGGGATGCCGATATACGGAGAATGCGGAGGACTTATGTACCTCTGTGATTCGATCAGGTTTACCAGTGACTGGAACGGCCTCTCTGCCGGTGACGAGTTTCAAATGTGTGGTGTTTTTTCCGGTACATCTTCAATCCCATCCAGACGAATAGTGCGGTACGTCATAGGTACAAGCTCTGTAGACACCCCATTCGGCGTTCATCAGTTCAGAGGGCATGAATTTCATTATTCAGATGTTCAGTTAGAGACTGGAACAAAATACGGGTATCGTCTTGAGAGAGGAGTAGGCATTGAGGGATCCAAGGATGCGGCGATCTCCAGAAATACACTTGGATCATACACTCACCTTCACCCGGTTGCTGCCAGGGAGATGTTTTCTGACTTTTGTGAACTCTGTCGCAAGTGGAGAGCCACCAGGGGATGACACGTTAGAAAGTTCCCAAAAAATCATAAGGATATATTTTTGGCCGAATACTTCCAGAAACCTATGCTATGCTAATCTATATAGACGGAGCATTTTACTCCCGTGAAGATGCAAAAATATCACCTTTTGACCACGGCTTTCTTTACGGGGATGGAGTTTTCGAGGGGATCAGAGCATATTCTGGAAGGATATTCAGATTATCAGAACACCTCGACCGACTTTATGATTCTGCCAAGACCATTGATCTGAATATCCCAATCTCAAAGGAAGAGATGACAGATGCAATTATCGCGACCTGCAAAAAGAACAACCTAAAAGATGCATACATCCGCCCGCTCGTATCCAGGGGAGTAGGAGACCTTGGCCTTGATCCCAGGAAATGCACAAAGCCGACCGTGGTTATCTTTGCTGTAGAATGGGGTGCAATGTATGGTGATCTGTATGAGAAGGGATTGAAAGCGATATCAGTATCTATCAGGAGAAATCCGGCAGAGTCACTCCCACCCAATGTAAAAAGCCTGAACTATCTGAATAATATTCTCGCTAAGATTGAGGCCAATTACAAAGGTGGAGATGAAGCGATCTTCTTTGATACAAACGGGTACCTTTCGGAGGGATCGGGCGACAATATCTTTGTGGTGAAAAACGGTTCTATCACTACCCCACCAACGATTAACAACCTGCGTGGTATCACCAGACTTGTAGGTATTGAGATCGCCAATGAGCTCGGTATCAGTGTTTCTGAAAGGAACATGGGATATTATGACCTCTACTCCGCGGATGAGGTTTTTGTAACAGGAACAGCTGCGGAAGTTGCTCCGATCACATTAATCGATGGTAGAGTAATCGGGAATGGAAAGCCTGGAGCAATTACGCGACAGATGATGGAAAAATTCAAGATTGTTGTTCAGAATGAAGGTACCCCTATATATTGAACAACAGGGATAGCATCACATTTTTATACCACTAACTCTAATGATTAGAGGCACACGCTGATATAGTGTAGACCGGCCAATCATTTCGGCCTTTCACGCCGAGGACTGGGGTTCGAATCCCCATATCAGCATCTGGACAATTTGACTAAATCTCATATTCTCTTTTAGGTTCAATTTAGATAGGAATACCATATTTTTAAGAAAAATTGAAAACACAAAAAGTAGATCAAACACAAGAACTTTCGGCTAATTGATTCATCTCCTGCCTGAGAGAATCAATGATCTCTTCGTGGTGATGAATTGCATGCTCAAATATCTGTTTGCGTATCTCAATTATCCGCTCTTCTGAATCCATTGTGCTTCATCCTCCAGTAACAAAGCATCAGGTCCAGGATTCTTCCCTGCCCCGAAGTATAACATATCAAAACCATGACATATAGGTATGCCATGCAGTGATGACCGGCATAGTCATCACCTTGCCTAATAATCATCGGAAAGAATTAGAATTTAACGTAGTTTCTTTAAGACTGTTAAATCAAGAGAAAACTCTTTCCTGTTTTTTGCAAATACAGATTCAGCAAAGAAGTATATTGACATAACGATACAGGCCAATGAAGCAATAAGTGTTGGCAGAGTTCTTTCGTTATTTGTTGCACCAACCAGAGAACCAATAAGATACAACCCGACAAAAACCAGTGTAAACCCATTAAACAAATACACCAGCCATTCGTATTGCTCAACAGATCGGATCTGCTCTACCATTCTAATCCATACTATAGCAGTAGCATTCAGATTAATATACTGGTTTTAAAAAACCAATTCGAATATTATCATACAAAAGAGTCTCTTCATAGAACAATAGCAGCGTAAGGGTTCTCCCGAGGACTCGCGTACCTCAGTACTGGCTCTTACGTGAGGTGTCTTAACTTCCGGGTTCGGAAAGAGGCCGGGTGTAGCACACCTGCTTTGGCCGCTATTGAAAGCCCCTGTTGGACTGAACCAACATCTGTAACCGAATGTTACAAAGACTGTACAATAGAGTTTACGATTTTTAGAACAATAGCAGCGTAGAGGTTCTCCCGAGGACTCGCGTACCTCAGTACTGGCCCCTACGTGAGGTGTCTTAACTTCCGGGTTCGGAAAGAGACCGGGTGTGACACACCTGCTTTGGCCGCTATTGAGAGCCAAGGTCCGGATTTGAACCGGAGTATAGTTGATCTGCAGTCAACCGCGTGGCCGCTCCGCCACCTTGGCTTAGCTTGAGTTAGTCAAGACTATGTATTGGAATGTGCTGCGTTTAGAATTTCGTCTGGGTTTGAAGAACTGGAAGAATAAGACTGTTAGTAATCGCGGACTGAACACGTCGTTGCCTTCGTGCGTACATCCCGATCCTATCAACCGGATCTTCTATCCGGGTCTTGTTGAAGTCTCTTTTTGGGGTAAGTTTCAAGCTTAGATGCTTTCAGCTTTTATCTCTTGGCGCGTAGCTGCTCGGCAGTGCCTTGTCAGACAACCGATCGACCAGAGGCGCCGAATGAAAGTTCCTCTCGTACTATTTCATTCTTCCCTTCAGACTTCTGACACTCCTTATAGATAGTAACCGACCTGTCTCACGACGGTCTAAACCCAGCTCACGATCCCCTTTAATAGGCGAACAACCTCACCCTTGGCTGCTGCTGCACAGCCAGGATGGAAAGAACCGACATCGAGGTAGCAAGCCGCCGGGTCGATATGTGCTCTTGCCGGCGACGACTCTGTTATCCCCGGGGTAGCTTTTCTGTAGTCAATAGCCCTCACCAAAAGGGCGTATTGGTTCGTTAGACCCGAGTTTCCTCTCGCGATTGCTTGCTATGCGCAATCGCGTCAGGCCAACTTATGCTCTTGACACTCTCCAGCGGGTTTCTGACCCGCTTGAGTTGACCTTAGGGCACCCTTGATATTTTTTCGAGGGTGTGGCGCCCCACCCAAACTGCCTACCTATCGATGTCCTGAAACAATTCAGTTAGAATTACAATAAAACCAGGATGGTGTCTCATCGTTGGCTAACCAACTCCCACAAGAGTTGGATCGACGCCTCCCATCTACCCTGCGCAGGTAATACCGTAATCCAACGACAGGCTGCAGTAAAGCTCCACGGGGTCTTCACTTCCCATAAGGAGTCACTAGTCTCTGCACTAGTACAAAAGGTTCAACGGATTCGTGTTAGGGACAGTAGCGCTCTCGTTATTCCATTCATGCAAGTCGCCAATTAAGCGACAAGGTACTACGCTACCTTAAGAGGGTCATAGTTACCCCCGCCGTTTACGAGTCCTTCGTCCGGTTGAACCCGGTGTTCAGATACTCGCACTGGGCAGGAATCACAGACTATACTAGTCCTTTCGGAGTTGCAGTCTGCTATGTTGTTATTAGACAGTCGGAGCGCCCTTGTCACTGCGACCTGCCCAATCTCTGGGCAGGCACCCCTTATCCCGAAGTTACAGGGCTAATTTGCCGAGTTCCCTTAACACGATTAATTCCGACACGCCTTCGCCTTCTCAGCGAGGGGCACCTGTGTCAGTTCTTGGTACGGACTGCATCCACCCTTTTCACGGGCTCCTGGAATTTGCTCTGTTACCCCATAACGGGTTAGCAACCTTCTCACCATTACGGTACTCCGAGTCGCATATACCGCTTAGACGGGACGACAGTCCCGCTGAGCATATCCGGAAGCGTCAGGATTGTCTGGAGCAGGTACAGGAATATTAACCTGTTTCCCTTTCGCTACACTCGAGTTACGGTGCAACTTAGGACCGACTAACCCTCGACTGACGAACATTGTCGAGGAAACCTGGCCCCTGCGGCGGTATGGATTCTCACCATACTTAAGCTTCTACTACTGCCAAAATTTTCATTTCTACACGGTCCACAGGACCTTACGACCCTGCTTCCGCCCATGCAGAACGCCTCTCTACGCCATCATACTTACGTATGGTCCGTGGTATCTGTGGCAGGCTTAAGCCCCGTCCATTTTCAGCGCCCTGAATCTTGACTGGTAAGCTGTTACGCACTTTTTAAAGGGTAGCTGCTTCTAAGCTCACCTTCCAGTTGTCTTTGACCCAGGACCACTTTCAGTGTTTACACTGAGCCTGCACTGAGGGACATTAACCACGGTCTGGGTTGTCTCCCTTACGCATTACAAGCTTACCCCGTAATGCGGACTTCCGACCATCTTAGATGACAGGGAATTTGGAGTTTGACAGGAGAGGGACGACTTTCGTCACCCACTTCCCCAATCAGTGCTCTACCTCACTGTCGATCTCCGGTCAGGTCATGCTACGGCATGTTTCGAGAGGAACCAGCGGATGCCTGGCTCGATTAATCTTTCACTCCTATACGCAGGTCACGCGAATGATTTGCATATCAAAACCGCTTGCGATCCTCCACGCACCTTTCGGCACGCTTCAATCTGCCCACGCATAGATCGCCAGGCTTCGGGTCTTATCCTGTTGACTCCGCGCATTATTAATACGCCGTCCCACACCTTGCGGCTACGGACTTGTTGGTTTCCCTTCGGTTCCTTCCTTTTAAGAATTAACCTTCGCCAGCAGAATAAACTCTTTGGCCCGTTCTTCAAAACGTACGTTATGACACCGGCATTCAAACCCGTACTACCGCATCACTGCGGATTCCTTCGCTTGAAAGATCCTTTCGCGCCATAACACGCTATCACCTGTCAGTTTCAGGCACTTTTCAACACCTTTCTAGGGTTGCTTTTCAGCTTTCGCTCACGCTACTATTACGCTATCGGTTTTGGGGAGTATTTAGTTTTGGAGGTTAGTGACCCCCGGATTCACGCGGGAATTCCGACCCACGTTACTCAGGACTCCGCCAGAGCACATTTCCATACACATACGGGACTGTCACCCTCTGTAGTATGCCGTTCCAGACAACTTCTGTTCTGGAAATATGTCCCATACGGCGGGCCTATCAACACCACATCTCCCGAAGGATTCAGTTTGAACTCTGTCGCTTTCGATCGCCTCTAATAACGACATCCCGTTTGGTTTCTTCTCCTGCCCCTACTAAGATGTTTCAATTCGGGGCGTTCCCCATCCTATACAGGATTGATACGTAACGTATCAGGATGGCCCATTAGGGAATCCCCGGTTCATAGGCTCCATGCGCCTACCCGGGGCTTATCGCAGCTTGGCACGCCCTTCGTCGGCTCCCAAACCGAGCCATCCACTGACAGGTATAAAGCTCGTCCAGTTCCGTCAAACCCATTTAACGTCCTAAACGCAGCAATTCCTATACACGGCCTATCATCGCCCCGATTTCACGGGGTCTCAAGCCCTTCCCCGGCGATTTGCATCACCTGGTGCACTGGCAGTGGACCCGTGGGGATTTGAACCCCAGGCCTCGGCGTTGCAAACGCCGCGCTCTTCCAACTGAGCTACGAGCCCACCATTTATTCCGGAATACTGATGGTTTTATGGTCTGTCCGGCACCCGTTGCAATAATACCGCTTATAAATCGTTAGGAGGTGATCCAGCCGCAGATTCCCCTACGGCTACCTTGTTACGACTTAACCCCCCTTGCGAAACCCAGATTCGACAGCGCCATTTGGCGTCGCCTCATCAAGACCTCACTCGGGTGGTTTGACGGGCGGTGTGTGCAAGGAGCAGGGACATATTCACCGCGCTATGGTGAAACGCGATTACTACGGATTCCAGCTTCATGCGGGTGAGTTACAACCCGCAATCCGAACTTAGACTGGGTTTAGGAGATTGCCTTCACCTTTCGGTGTCGGAACCCATTGTCCCAACCATTGTAGCCCGCGTGTAGCCCGGATAATTCGGGGCATGCTGACCTACCGTTGCCCATTCCTTCCTCCCCTTTAGCAGAGGCGGTCCCAACGATGTCCCCATCGACCCGAAGGTCAAGCTGGCAATTGTTGGCGTGGGTCTCGCTCGTTGCCTGACTAAACAGGATGCTTCACAGTACGAACTGACGACGGCCATGCACCTCCTCTCAGCTAGTCAAGTAGAGTCTTCATCCCGACTATCATTCAGCTGTCTTATCCGGTGAGATTTCCGGCGTTGAGTCCGATTAAACCGCAGGCTCCACCCGTTGTGGTGCTCCCCCGCCAATTCCTTTAAGTTTCAGCCTTGCGACCGTACTCCCCAGGCGGCGCATTTCACGGTTTCCCTTCGGCACCTCAGTGACACGTGGTCACTGACACACCTAATGCGCATCGTTTACAGCTGGGACTACCCGGGTATCTAATCCGGTTTGCTCCCCCAGCTTTCGTCCCTCACTGTCGGAGCCGTTCTGGTGAGATGCCTTCGCCATAGGTCGTCCCACCGGGATTACAGGATTTCACTCCTACCCCGGCAGTACCTCTCACCTCTCCCGGTCCCTAGAACTGCAGTTTCCCCTGAACGCCCATCAGTTAAGCCGATGGATTTCTCAAGGGACACACAGATCCAGCTACGGACCCTTTAAGCCCAGTAAAAGCGGCCACCACTCGAGCCGCCGGTATTACCGCGGCGGCTGGCACCGGTCTTGCCCGGCCCTTTCTTCACCAGTTGTTTACACTGGTGGACAGCCACCCTGTGGTGGCACTCGGGGTTTCCTTATCACGGTTGCCCGCATTGTAAAGTTTTCGCGCCTGCTGCGCCCCGTAGGGCCTGGATTCGTGTCTCAGAATCCATCTCCGGGCTCTTGCTCCCACAACCCGTACCGATGACAGGCTTGTTGGGCTTTTACCCCAACAACTACCTAATCGGCCGCAGACTCATCCTGAAGCGACGGATCTTTCATCCGGAGAACATTCCAGTTCTCCCGGACTATAGAGCATTACCCCCAGTTTCCCGGGATTATTCTCTTCTTCAGGGCAGATTGTCCACGTGTTACTGAGCAGTTCGCCGAGGTCTTGCACCTCTCGACTCGCATGGCTTAGTCAAACCCCGATAGCAGTGGCCTCTGGCAGGATCAACCAGAATTTGTTTGGTTACTTTTCGCAACGCACACTTGCTCGGACTATTGGCGGGTGCGGACAGATGTCCACACCATCAGTATTCCTATGTCGAACCCGTTGCAACATCGCTGTTCACAGTTCGGGCTCCCATCTAAACGGCCTCCAACGTTGTGTTCGAAGGCTTATATACCTTTCCAGGCATTCACCCCCAAACAACAACGTTTGAGCCGTTTCACACTCACTTTAACGCGAGTGGGATTTACTACTTACACTCCGGCGCATATAAGCGTTACTCATGCGCACTGATTTCATTCGCGAAATGTGTGCGATCTGATGTCGCATTCAACTCCGGACAAACATGATGAAATCTTGTATAAATCAATTTTTTTTAAAAATAGAATCTTTAAAATTGTTATTTTCTGAAGCGAAGATCTCAACCACGTCAGATGAGCGCAGCCTGACGGTCCACTCAAGGCAACTCATCTTCTCTCAAGCCGCAGGATCGCCCGCATGTTTTTCGATGTACAACTCGCCGAACATATGCTCCTGCCGAAGACCTACCTTGCCATCATGCATCAGAAAACTAGTCACCATTACAGCGATCATTTGTGAAGGTTTTCCACCGATATTCCAGATTGCCTGATGCGGCATACCCCTGATCAGATCTGCGTCCATGAAGCGATCTGACCCGAAGTAAGAGCAGCCCCCATCAAACGCTCAGGACAGTTCTACTTAAAACCATGAAAGACAAATTCAGAGAGAATCATCACGAATGAATGCGATAACATTACTATGTTACAAGGTAAGATTTGAAAAATAGTTGAAAGCCTCAGGCGAGATTTGAACTCGCGACCTCGTCCTTACCAAGGACGCGCTCTACCGGCTGAGCCACTGAGGCTTGTGCCTTTACATATACTCTCGATCGGCATATAAATTTAACGCAGCCTCGAATGGCTCTGGAATGTATATTTAAATATGAACTGAGGAGGATTTGAGATGGAGATCCATCTGCGGATATGGGATCTCAATTCCCGCAACCTTGAACGAAGTGTAGATCTCTGTGTTCAGATAATCCCTGACCTCAAACGTTTTGTCATACATCCCAGTCCATACAAGAAGTTGAAACATCAGGGCAGAGTCACCAAACTCAAGAAAATATATTTCAGGAGAGGGGGATGACAGGACAAATCCTGAAACAATTCCCTTTTCTGCAACAGTTTTCAGGATTTTTTTCACCTGATCGATATCAGAATTATAGCCGGTACCAACTGTGATCCTGACCTTCATAGTAATATCAGGAAGGGCAAAATTGGTCAGCATATTCTCGGTCAGAATCTTATTCGGGACAGTTACGAGTTGACTGTCCAGGGTTTTAATTCTGGTACTTCGTGGGCCGACAGAAATGACATCGCCGATAACCCCCTGAATTTCTATCCGGTCACCTTCCCTGAAGGGCTGATCAGCTGCAATCATAGCACCGGAAAAAAAGTTCCCAAACGTATCCTGAGCAGCTAGTCCTACAACGATCCCTACGAGTCCTCCGGTCGCAAGCAACGGAGTGATATCTATCTTCAGCACAGAGAGGATCATAAAAAAAGCCCCTATTCCGATGACATACCCATACACACTCTGTAAAAAGTGAACTAATTTGTCATCAAAATTTGAATCCGTCAGTGTTGCAATCTTCTTCACATACAGATCGAGAAAATTACGGATAAAGAATGCAATTATCAACGCACCGAGGATGATGTATAAAACCTGGGCATATGCACTCTCCATAATCTGGTGAACCAGATCCGGAAGGTCTGCAAGATATCGAAGAGCGAGAAAGATTGTAATTGTCAATATGGCAATAACAGCAGGAATGCCCAACGCCGAAATTATTATCCGGCTGATTCCCCTCTCTGAACCCTCCATATGAGTACGTATCTTTGAGCCCACAAGGTACAAAACCACAGAAAGAATACAACCGCCTACAATGACCAAAGCAGCAGGGATATTTCCAACGGGCATACGATCAGGTTTATGCTCAGCGGACTTATACATAAAGGATTATGGCTCACGATAACCCGATTGCACAGAAACTTGCGGAACTGACCGATCGTCCGATGACATTCATGCATGTGTGTGGAACACATGAAGCTGCCATTGCGAAAAACGGGATCAGGAGCATGCTCCCCGGCAATCTGAAGATCGTGATGGGACCAGGTTGTCCGGTTTGCATTACCCCACAGGGAGAGATCGATGCAGCCCTCGACCTTGCAGGAAAAGGATGTATCATCGCAACATACGGCGATCTTCTCAGAGTTCCCGGGTCAGACGGAACACTTGAGAGCAGTGGCGGAGATGTACGGATAGTGCAGGGAGTTCACAAAGCCATTGAGATTGCACAAAAAACAGATAAAGAGGTCGTCTTCGTCTCGGTCGGATTTGAAACAACTGCACCCACGGTTGCAGCCATGCTCCTTACCAATCCTCCAGCCAACTTTTCAATACTCTCTTTTCACCGGATTGTGCCACCAGCAATGCAATGGCTCCTCTCACAGGGTGAAGCACGGCTGGATGGGTTCATGCTCCCAGGTCATGTGTTGACGGTTGCCGGCATCGATGAATACCGCCAGTTCCAGGTACCCCAGGTTGTTGCCGGGTTTGATGCTGATGATATTCTCCTCGGGCTCTGTATGCTTGCGCAGCAGGTCAGGGATGGAACCTCGCGGGTTGAGAATGCATATCCTAGAGCTGTAAAAGAAGATGGAAATCCCAAGGCGAAAGGGATCATGTACCAGGTCTTTGAGCCTTGTGATGTGGAGTGGAGAGGATTCCCCGTTATTCCAAAATCTGGACTTAAACTTCGTGATGAATACTCACACTACGATGCGCAGAAGAAGTTCAATATTGTATATAAAAAAGTAAGCAAAAATTCTGCATGTATCTGTGACAAGGTCTTAAGGGGTATTTCCGATCCGTCAGACTGTAAACTGTTCGGAAAGGTCTGTACTCCACGGACACCGGTTGGACCCTGTATGGTCTCTCATGAGGGTGCCTGTAAGATTTGGCATTCTTATCCAACCCACAAGTAAGGGACAACCCACTCCTTTTATCTGTTCAAAGATCGAATACGGTAAGGCTGCCCCGGTAGGGTAGAGGATATCCTAGAAGCCTCCGGAGCTTTTGACCTGGGTTCAAGTCCCAGCCGGGGCGTTGGAACGAAAAATTCACTTCTTTTCTTAAAATTTATTAGTAAAACGACGCTACGCTTTCTCATGCCTCCGAGTCGACCATCCTCGGAATTCGCCTTTCATGGGATCAAGAAGGATTATCCTGATCGATCAATCCATAAAGCTCTCGAATCCGGACAGATAACAAAGCGCGATTCAGACCTGATATGTTGCAGACTCTCAAACCTCCCGTAATGTTGGAGTAAAAAGAGCTCATAAGATTGTTTTTGTTCTAGTTGGTCTTCGAAGATTTATCGGACATTAACCGAGAACTCAATAACAGATCTATCTATAGATGTGGCAAATATCAAAACTGACCTTCATTTCGCAGCAACCATTTTTCTCCAGAGACTGTCACGGATTATATAGAGATGCTTTAAACTTTCTATCGCTGGTTGATTGAAGAAGAATACATCTCTCTTCCTGAAAGAAGATCTGCACCACCCATTACCATCAGCAGGCAGATGCTGGCGATCTCTTCTGAGTCGGTGATCATCTGTACCGGATCGTTGGTGTCTATGAGCAGGTGCTCAGTCAGGTTGCTGATGGGCTTTTCTTATTTGAGGGGTTTGCTGACCGGACCGAGTTCTGTTCGTTCTGGAAAGCGGTGCATGATAACCGTTATGACCCTGAAGCATCGGTATTCACGTATTTCTTCGCATACATCGGGCATTACTGCCGGTGGGATGGAACACCGGAGAGTTATCACCCGCTGATCTTCCGGAGGGAGTGTGATGGCCAGCATCCATGACTCCATCACCGCTCTTTTTCAACCTGGACAGATCATCGAGGTCAGAGCGATCAGTGATGATGGGATGGCCTCCGGGTACTTTGACTCGTTTGAGAGTCTGGTGCAGAAGGTCAGGATCCTGGGTGATGAAGGGAATTATCAGGGGATCTATGTCACCCTGAACGAGGTGAATCCGGCCCTTCTGGCACGACGTGCAAACAGAATTAAAACACGACTCTCGAAGAAGGACTCGACAACTGCAGATGCAGATATCCTCCAGAGGCGATGGTTACCAATTGATATCGATCCGGTCAGGCCGTCAGGTGTCTCGTCATCAGAGGAAGAGCATGCATCAGCACTCTGGCTTGCTGATCTGGTGAAAGGGTTTCTTTCAGATCTTGGGTGGCCGCAGCCACTTGTCGGAAACAGTGGGAACGGTGCTCATCTTCTCTACCGGATCGATCTCCCGAATGATACCGAGTCACGCGATCTCGTGAAGGGGCGCCTGGAGACGCTCTCGATCCTCTTCTCGAACCGGACCGAAGGGGCCAGATGTCCGTGCCTTGTGGATACCGCGAACTTCAATGCCGGACGTATCTGGAAACTCTATGGGACGCTCTCCAGA
This sequence comes from uncultured Methanospirillum sp., assembly GCF_963668475.1. Classification (GTDB taxonomy): domain Archaea; phylum Halobacteriota; class Methanomicrobia; order Methanomicrobiales; family Methanospirillaceae; genus Methanospirillum. Next base: position 3,790,981 of record NZ_OY764544.1, on the reverse strand, counting down.
AAAGGGGACAGTACACCAGAAAGACCTCATCGGCTCTCTGCAATCATCGCAACCGGGAGCGGGACTGTTGTCACATCTGAACAGTTGAAGGGGCTGGTAAAGCTTCTCCCAAAAGAAGATCCCGGTCCGATGAAGTCCTCACTCTCCCGAAGCAGACCCGGCCAGGTGATCAACCTTGGTGAGTGGCTTGATGCTAATCATCTCGGGTATGATACCAGACCATACCAGGGCGGGATGCTCTATGTCCTCTTTGAGTGTCCGCTCAGTAGCAAACACCGGGATGGGGCGTATGCAATTCAGTTTCCAAGTGGTGCGATCTTTGCCGGGTGTCATCACCAGAGCTGCGGTGGAGGAACGCAGCGATGGGGAGATCTCAGGATGCAATGATCCAGTTCATAGTTGACTTGTCATCCACTGTACCGGTTGCGTCGATGACAGTGTCGATGGAAAAGACCTGGTTTTCAGGAGTCTGGTTTGGAAGCCAGTCTGCTGAAACAAAACCTGGTAGCATAATCATGGCTGCGATGGCTACGAGAACGATATGTCCATAATTCATGTATGTCCTCCTACTGGACGCTGACATAGAGATATCATCAATGTACGATTTGTATGATAAATATAATAATCGTGTGAAATATTCTCCCTAACGTGTTATTCTTACTATTAAGATCTGATCAAATTAACAGAAATCTCAGAAGATAATAGATTAAAACTATCTGGATTTTAATAATCTAATATTTGTATCTTTGAGATACGCGCCAATTAGTAATTTTAATAGGTTTTTTATATCGAATTTGATTATGATTCACCGATGTGATTGCGACCAGTCAATTCATTCGTAAATAAAAATCGTGTTACAGAAAGATTTCACATGCAAATAGATACTTTTTGATAAAATGATCACACGTAAATAGAGTTTAGTATTAACATGTAGACCGACATCGGTACGAGATGAAACTGCATGCATATCCCAGACGCATTTATACCAATCCCGCAAGCGGCAGTGTATTGGATTATTGCTCTGATAATTCTGGCCCTCGCCATCAGATGGGCTAAGAGTGAGATGAGCGAGGATAAGATCCCCCTGATTGCAGTTCTGGCAGCAGGAATTTTTGCTTTACAGGGATTCAATCTCCCGGTGAGTATGGGAACGAGTGGCCATCTGGTTGGTGGAGCACTTGCAGCAATCGTTCTTGGTTCTCCGTTTGCTGCAGTGTTTATCCTGTCTCTGGTACTCGTTATTCAGGGCCTCATCTTTGGGGACGGAGGCCTCACCACGATGGGTGCAAACATCATCAACATGGGAGTTATCGGAGGATTTGTCGGGTATTACACGTTCCATGGCGTAAATGGAATTCTGAGGAACCCGTTCATCTCTGCAGGAGTTGCAGCGTGGTTTGCCTGCCTGATTCCGTCTCTTGCATGTGCGGTTGAGATGTTTATCGCCGGTACATTCCCGCTTGTTCCTGGACTTCTGGCTATGGGAATCTACCATGCAGCGATTGGGATAATTGAAGGTATTGTCACGGCAGTTGTGATCTATCTTTTCTCAAAAGCACGGCCTGATCTTGTGAACTCGGCAGTAGGAGTTGTTGCTGTATGATGGATAACAAGACCTTCCTGATTGTAGGAGTTATTGTCGCACTGGTTATCGGTGTGCTTGCAGTGTTCCTTGCCTCCGGAGATCCTGACGGACTTGAGAGTACCGCACTGATGGTTTCAGGACAGAAGGATCTGACAGGAGCAGCACCAGAAGACGGTGACGCAGAAGCTGTCGGTACCGGTACATTTACCTATGAATCACCAATGCCTGACTACTCGCTCGGTGAGGCCATGGGGCCGCTCGGTGGTGTGATTGCGATCATTGTAGGGATCTTCCTAACGCTTGCAGTGGTTACCGGGGCAACCTGGCTTGTAAAACAGGGCAGTGATAAGACCAAGTCGTAACTCAGTATCTCCTATGAACAGCCTTTCATATATACAGGCAACATTTTCTGTTTTTTCTCTGTTCCCTCGGGGTCTGACATATCTATTTCATTGAAACACGAAATCTCTGCCAGACTTACCAGGAAACGATCACTGCTCTGGAAGGAATCAATTTTTTAGCACCACGAAACTGCGGTATAGCCGTGATCTGCTGGTCCAGATATCAGTAAAACAGATGACCCACTTTTTCCGACCAGCACTCTTTTGGTATGAGTGAAGCGGCTTATGAGGTGTATGAAATTATATTCATTGCCTGATATAGTATCAGTATATGCCCGAAGATCCGTTTTTACTGAATGAAGAGGATGAACTCCAGGAGAGTGATCTCTCCCGAATAGGTGTCTCACTCCCCTCAAACCTGCTCACAAGTTTTGATCAGATATTAAAGAAACGCGGGTATTCTTCACGGTCTGAAGGTATACGTGATGCCATCAGATCGTATATCACCTACTACAAATGGATGGCCGATCTCTCTGGTCCACGGCAGGGTGTCATCACTATTGTGTATGATCATCATCAACGCAACCTTATCGCGGCGATCACTGATATCCAGCATGATTACATGAACGTGATTCAGGCATCGCTCCATTCTCATGTCTCACATTCCCGGTGTGTCGAAGTTCTGCTTGTCAAGGGGGATGCGAAAGAGGTGAAAGAGGTAGCAGAGCGGTTGATGGCACAAAAGGGCGTTGAGAACGTGAAACTTACAACAATTCCTCTTGAAGGGTAACCGTTTTTATGTATATATCCGGGGGTGTTTCCCCCGGTATAGGGACATGTACGAGTAAAAAAAGATTTATCGTGCCGGGATGATCAGGGATCGCTCCCCCGCCGGTTCAAATTCCCGGATGGCTCCTTTAGCAAACTCTTTTCTCGGTTCTGAGAAGTCAAACTGTAGAGACGGATCCGCAAACGTAATCTTCACCCTGGGATCATAACAGAAAGGATCTGCCCGTCCAAAGTGTGCTGCACCGACGATGGCGGCGTACTCCCCCTGATGCCCTACGTTCATCGCGTAGTTCGGATAGTTTGGACCACGGAGCTCACCCATCGCACCTCTGTCAGGTTCAATCGAAAGGGAATTCGATGACCCACACTGGTCCTGAAGATCATACCCGAAGAACCCGAGCCGTGACCAGGCATCCTTATGAATAATCATGGAGAGGTACCAGGCGTTCAGACCTGCATTCGAGTTCCCGGTAGCCATTGAGACACTGATACCTGATGCAGCAGCAAGAACTGCTGCACGCTGGGAACCACCGAAATGGTCCTCCATAAGGGTCGGGAACTGTTCATACTGTTCGAGACCATAGAGTGTCACTTCAGTACCGATGTCGTTGACAATCTCTTGGGTTGGTTTGATCGTCTTATCAGGACCGGGCTGGGTATAATCATACCCGTACTTATCTTTGAGATAGTCCATCCCGTAGTACGTGTAATCATCTAAGATGTTGTCGGTGTACGCAGCGGTTGCATACTGAGTAAACCCGACTCCGCCTGACATATAGGATCCAAGCCAGATCTGGTCGAAAAGCACTGCACCAGCAGCTACCTGCTCTAGTGCTGCCTTTGCCGGGTCATCCGGATACTTCCGGTTTGTTTGGATGATATCACAGAAGAGACCAAACTTGATGCCTCCCGGTTCATTCGGTCCACGGGCTCGTCGTGCTGGAAGATGAGTTCCCATCTGGATAACACCGGCGTGTTTAGCCGCATACGAGAGATCTGCAACTGCTGCTTCGCCTGCGCAGGTCCGGTAGGCAGCAATGAATGACATACCGATCTGCATCGCAGACCACCGGCTGGTTGTCCCACCATCACAGACACGACCAACGATAGTCGGGACGTGAATAGCCTGATACATCGACTTTCCCACTTCAGCCTTCAGCACATCAGCCTGTTTTTTAGGGAAGAGTTTCTCGATGTTGAGGAGGTACTGAGGATCGATCTGGTCTGCGACCTCATCATCACCGGTAAAGATCTTGACATAACAGTCGTCAACGAGACCCGGATTTGTCTCAACCATATGCTCCTGAACCACAGCACCGCCTGGCAATGCATGATTGAGAATGTGTAGATATTCGTTGATGGTTTCAGGGGTCACCTCTAAACCAAGACGTTTTTGAAGTGTGTTGTGGGCCATATCCATACCGACGATGATGGTTCGTCTGATATCATCCCACATCTGTTGCATCGCCGAGTTGTTGACAAAGTGAAGATCATCACCCTCCACAAAGGTTCCGGTCCCCGAGATCTCGTAGGTCATCAGTTGCCTCTGACCCATCGGGATTCCACCAAGGTGACAGTGGTCAGGATCATACATGGAGATACCACGTTTGTTGACGATCTCCTCATTTATCTTGATGAACTCACGTTTTCTTGGAGACTGATGAACACCGTCAAAGTGATAAAAACTGGTCTTTTGGGACTCGACATCCTGACCTGAAAATTTCTCTTTCAGAGCCTTGAGGAATTTCTTCTGTGACTTCTCAACTCGGGTCATTTCTTCACCTCCCTGGGCATAAATCCGTATTTTGTGCGGAGCGTATGGATTCGCTGCAGGTACTCGATATATTCAGGATCTTCACGAAGCGGGTTACCCAGAAGTGAATGGAAGATTGTACTGTTCTCCGCGAGCCAGTCATCATCAAGCGGCTTTCCGACCGGTACCTTGCGATCCAGAGGAACTCCGATCTGGTTCTTTACATAATAGACAATTCCATCGCTTCCGAGCGTGCATCTCTGAATTGCATCGAACTGCATCCCGTCTTCAGAGAGCCGGAGTGAGTGGCCATGCACTGTCGCACCACGAAGACTCACCCGGGCAGGGTCAAACATCTCGGTCTCCATCAGGGTTGAGCAGTACTGCTCAAGATCCCTCTCACGACACTCAACGATCTGCCTGCCTGAAAGAGTGCCGGGATCAATGCCTCTGAACCGGTACATCTCGGAGTATGTACGCTGATATGGCTGACACGGAGCGTTGTACATGGAATCGGCAAACTGTACATATCTTACCCTGTCCCCGTGTTGAGCACCTTCGGTGGGTTTTACCAGTCTGCGCATCGGGCAGTCCGGCTCTGTTGTCTCCTGAATCGGCGGGTGTACACTCCGGTACCCTTCACCAGGTGAACGATGCCCGAGGATGAGAATAATGTCCTCATCAGTGATGGTACGCATCTTCTTCAGGAGATGGTCGCGATTCATCTGTTTACGGCGGTTTATTGCAACTTTGGAAGTTCCGGGACCGTAATTTGGAGTATATGTCATCTCTTCACCTACCCTTCGAGCATGTTGTTCTCACAGTGCCCTGTAAAAGAGACCTGGCTCTCATATTTGCCAAGATTTACGGGTTTATCTTTACGCTTGGGATCGCACAGTCCTATCAAATCAGGCTCCATCCTCGGTCCGTATTTGGCGTAGTCAACCATGGAGGGATGTGGTTTGATGAAGGTCCCTTTCTGGATGTAAAATCCGAAGTTGGTGAAGAACTCTTCACAGGTCTTGGCAATCCTGTCGGCTACCGAGATGTCTTCAAGCTCAAGGATGACATCGCCGAACATGAGCCTGATGTCAACATCAGTGCCTGCAACGGTAACGGCGGTCTTAAAATCGGTGGTATTCTCAATTCCCCGGGCAGGACCGTATGGAACGGTCTTTGGAATGTTCTGTCCCCTAAGAAGAATTCTTCTGACTCCGGGAACTTTCACGATCATATTGAGAAGTTTCTCGGTTGTCTCCGGTTTCATCATCCTGATCGAGACGATCTTCACCTGGGGAAATATCTCCTGGGTGGCAGACGAGATATCGCTCATTCAGGCACCTTCTGCTATCTGATCAATAGGGCGACGGAACACGTCGATGGTCCCGTATGTCTCCCCCATGATCTTCGAGGTTCCTTCAGGCGAGAACATCTGAGTTCCACCATCCATAGCAGCGGCTGCTACAGCACAGGGAATAGCAACACCGGCAGCATGCCTGGTCACAACGTGGTTTCCGTTGAAGATTCCCGGCCCTCCACCCCCGTAGATCGAGTGGCTGAAGAATGAGAATCCCACACCGGTTCCCATATTCCTCCCAAAATCACTGCTGGGAAGCCCGGTCTCGTGTTCTATCATATCGTTGAAGTACAGGAGCGTCGCTGATACAGCCTGAACAAACCGCCCTGCTCCACAGTTTACAATTGTTGCAGCTAACGTGCCTGCAGACACATAGGCATTCCACAGTGCTGGATCTTCAGTATCATAGAACTGGAAGTACCCTCCTTTCTTGCCTGGTTTGATAACCCGGTCTTCAAGTGCCCGTTCTACGAGGGACTGGACAACGGTTCCCACGGTTCCGGTCTGCCCATTGTCCTTCACAATATCATAGACCATGTTGTTTGCATTCAGGCCCTGATGTGCATAACAGAGGAGCTGATTTCGTTCAAACGGCCCTACACAACCCATCTCAAATATGGCGGCCGTTTCAAGGGTTGATGAAAGTGCTGCACCCTGCAGGGCATTTCGTCCGGTCATCATCACAAAATGATTGACTGATATGTTGCGGAGTGCATAGCCGATCCCTTCATTGTTCTGTGGAATCGTGAGAATTGAAGTGACGAGGGCAGCTTCCATATCCTGAGTATGCGGATAAGATCCCCAGGCAGCTGCCTTTACTGTTGACGCATCAAAAGGACTGACATCAAACTCATCCACAATTGCGTAGGTGACCGCAGATGCCACCGAGGTTATCGCTGCATCATACGTTGATGCACCAACGAGCCGTCGGGTTGGCACCTTGACAAGAAGGAGATTGCCTTTGTTGAATTCGGTGATATCTGTGTCATCTCCCTCTTCCAACTGAACCATGTCATGGATCCGTTCGATGAGAGCATCCTTGTGCTCCATGATTGGGAGGTCCAGTTCACGACCGAGTATCCTGCCTTTACCAAGTTTTGCACCTTTGAGTGCCTGTTCGATACCTGCCAGATTGACGTTGATGGTTCGTTTGGTTAGATCAACAATCTTCAGTGTCGCCGGGTTTATGAGCGGATGGATCCGATCAAGTGATACTCCGGATTTGAGAAGCTTCCCATCATCAGAATAGAGATCGATGGAATCCTTGTACGTGGTCATGGTTTCATCCAGTGAGATCGATAGTGGTAATATCGTGAGAGCCCGTGAACCGTGTAGGTTCGAGCTGTAAAAAAGATGGTTGAGTTCAGTATTAAAAAATTATGAAAACTATTTTTTTTGTAACATTAAATGTGATGAATTGTACTATCCCGCAAATATTTAAAAAATTTGGGAGGATTTTTTTTCAGGATAAATGTTACAATTTCGCTATTAGGCAATCAGTGTGTAAATCTGACGGTTTTTTGATTTTTATCGGAGGGATACCCATCAGTTAGTATATCGTTGTTTTCATACAATGGGCAAAAGACCCATCGATCCACGCACGATTGTAAAAAACAACTGATCGTATGAGGCAAATTCCCAGAATGCCAAAGAGGATATCATCGAACCATATCCCCATGTAATGAGAGGATTTTTTCTGAAAATAATACATATTTTCAGACAAAAATGCAACAATCTGGCAAGAGTGCTTTTTGACAGTATGAATCGGTAAAAAAATCGCACCCCATCTGTAGTTTTATCCGGGCGCATCTACAGATGAACACAGTTTGTAAATAAAACCAAGGAAAATCGGAGATAAGTGACAGATCAGTATGATGCGATTCTCTTGTCCAAGGAGGTGGTATCAATCCTGATGGTGGCTAATCTCGCGCCGACTCCCTTATTTCGACCCGGGATGTGATGACTGGTGTGATTCCATCCCGATGCCGTATTCAGATGTTGGATCTCATCGCACAAAAATATTACTAATGCACAATATCGTAACAACTTTTGATCTGATTCTTGAAACGTAAATATGTAAGCAACAATGAGTAAAATTAGAACCAATTTTTTTGGGTTCTGATAAGAATTTACAAATAAGAAATTAATATCAATAGTTCACACCAATATGTAGTTTGTTAATAATTAGGTAGAGGAATATGTCCTTTGAGTATATCCCGGGGCCGGTATGTCTGTCACTCAAATGGGTACTGGAGAGACCCATACAGCCTCTGCCTGTCCCAATCCTTGCAGTCCTCTGTGGGGGCTGGTCATACGGGCTGATTCCATACTGCGGCCCTGGAACGAGAAAAGCGCTGTGGGATAATGAACAGGCCTTTCTGAATGCATTATCCTCGCATCTCAACGGCCAGGGGATCTACACCCTCCGTCTGATATCCAGGGAGAATGGGAGTGTGCCCGATGATTCCACCCTCACACTGGGTGCAGGTCATGACGGAGTGCTTCTGGCCTTGAGAGATATTGAAGGTCCGGTGATCTGGACTCCTGATCATATGGTCTTCATCGGTCATGGTATGGGGAGTTATTCCTGTTGTCAGCTTGCATCCTATGGTATCAGACCTGGAGGATACATATTTGCAGGAGGTATCTACTCAGATCTTGAGGTTATACTCTCCCAAAAATATCTTCTCCCGATTGAGTTACAGAAAAAACAAGGAAGTGATGAGCAGAGTGTTGTACCTGACTCCCTCTCGCTCCTGATTTCCGAGAACATGGGTGCAATCCTCCAGGCCATCAGGAAAAAGCGATCGAGGATTCAGCTCCAGGCCCTGAACGAGAAGATAGAGATTCGCCTGAATCAGGATCTGTATTCAGGTGATGAGACCCCAAGAACGATGTTCAGATATATCACCTCCCCCACCCTTGTCATTCACGGGTCCTCTGATCTTGATGTCACCGTCTGGAATGCAACCTCGATTGAGCAGGTAGTACGAAAAAACGTGGCTACCCCTGAACGTATTATTCTTGAGGACAGGGATCACTGGTTCAGAATGGTGCAGGGAAGCATCGGCAGGCACATGAAAGACCGGGTGTCAGGAGCTAGTTTCTTTTATGAGCAGGATGAGAGGTTTTTACGAGAATGCTCGTCGTTCATCAGGCGGATATATGGAGTTCATGAAGCCCAGCAGGAAGTCTTGAAACGGGGTTCTCACCTCGGTCATGACCATATCAGGAAGAGAGTACCAAAAGAATCAGGGTAACTGTAAGATTCTGTTCTCTTTTTTCCGCGAAATGAAAAGGTGAAGGGGTGTGCCTGCCCTGTTGGTGATAGTTGAACAACGAAGAATTGGTATTTCAAAGAGATCAGATAGTGATGTGCCCTGAAGTGCATCTGCGATGAAATATTCCCCTCCCTTCACCTTCTCATATTATATCTCGCGTATGCTCGAATAAATGTTATGAAATTTATTTTCTTATGATTTGAGAATATTAAATTTAGGTATGATATTACTTGGACTGGGAAAATCTAATCGAAATACTGATCCCTCATACCTGATTTGTAACAGCCTTCTTGTGCGTGAACGATCCGGTCAGGGTAGAGCGGTCAGGTTCTGCTCAAAAAAGTATGAAGGCCCTGATATTGGTATCACTCAATGAGATGGATTTTTCAGTTGAAGCACTGATTATGCCCCGGCAGTTTTATTGATACGTGATCTTATCAGCAACAGAACGGGGATCAACTCGCATGAGTAATCTGATATCGGGAGAATATTAGGTTGATTACTGATACTAAGCCATACTGCATGCAGAGTACACCTCCCGGGGGTACAATTAAATTCTCATTCATAACACCGGATGTGACGGAAGGGATTCTGGCAAATTTCACTCTGAATCTCGATAAACTCGTAATACATCTTTGAAATGTGTAACAAAGGCCAAATGTTTATCCCCTGTCTGATGGACTGTAATCAAGAGGAACAGAAGATGTGTTGTCACGATTCAGCAAAGCACGAGCACGAGCATGAACATGATGGTAAGGCTCATGTACATGAGCACATCCATGATGGCGAGCACAGCCACTCACATGGCAGCTGCTGCCACAATCACAACTAACCTTTTCTTGAATTCGCTGTATCATCTCACATTCTAATTGCTTTTGCATCGACCTCGAATGAGAGTATCAGTATGGAGATCAGAATGAAGAACCATTCTACCCGGCATTGTAAAGAGAAAGGACTTTTTTCAGAAGCCGAATTTTACAAATCAAAAATTTTTCACATTGAGTAACAATTATAATATAATAGTAATACCATTATCTGCCAATGCAGACCTCTGGGTGATTGAGACTGTCACCATTTCTGCAGAGAGGTGAATCAATGGAATCAACCACATATCCACAATGCCGGATTGTACCAATCCAGATGCTCAAAGCCGAGAATGCAGAAAAATTCCTTGATGGTCTCTCATACATTGCGGGGATCAGGCGTGTCCTCGTGCATGGGCCCGGATATCAGAAGGACGGGATTGAGAACCCCTGTGTTCCCTGCACCCGGTCACTCCCGTCTTCAACGCTGGTCACAGTATCAAAACAGCCTATGCTGATGCATGTCCTGATGGGAGAAGTAATTGTTGAAGCTGCAGATGAACAGGTGATAGAGAAGGTCGCCATGTATTGTGATGAGTTTTTTGATGATATTGCCTATCAGATCTTACTCGGAAAATTCATGAAGACCAAGGCTTCCCAGTCTGATTATGTCAGGCCCGGTGTTGCTATGGATACAGAACTTATCGGTCTCTATGATACAAAGCAGTCGATATTTCCGTATATTCTTCCAGATGAGAACATCTGTACCTGCGATACCTGAATCAAGATATTAAGACATATTACCATTGCATCATTCCGTACCCCCAAATAGTTGAATGACAGATCTTACCTGGCGATAATGGGCAGGCATCCATTTAGGAATGGTCAGTGATTCTGAACCATATCTCTCTCCATACAATGGCATGTCATGGTATATGAGGAGTTTAACTCTTCGCAATGAACCTCTGTGCCTGCTCATGTATCGCCCGACTCTTTCGTTATTACGTTCTATGCAGCACCTTTTTTCTAGAGTACAGAACAGATTAAAAAGAGAAGAGAAACTCAAAATTGGCGAGCTATGGCAGTGAGCCTTTTTTTCAGCAACAGAAGGAATTCATACTGCTGAACACTGCAAGGCAATGAGTGTGTCTCACACCTCTTCAGATAGTTGTTTGATCTACTGAAACACAAGTATTCTATTTTAAATAAATGGGGTTTATAAAAAATATGTAAAATTTTAGATATCGTGTGAACTCATTCTCTATCTGCATGCTGAAAAATTTTCTGATTGTACTGGTATGCCTCTTCTCCATTCTTGGAGTGGCATCTGTCTCAGCTCACGAAAGTTGGGCTATTCCTGAAAGTTCATGGGTGAACGTCAATGATACGGCCTACTTCTTTGTCGGGAGCAGTCATCTCTTTGGTACCAGCGAAGAAGTTCCGGCAGGATACATCACGCTGGATCTCAGGCATCAGGATGGATCTGTTGACAAACAGGTCTCCGACGATGTCAACAAGACACAGGACTGTAAAACCATGGGATACTACAAGGTCTTTGAGTTCCCGATCAACAAACCGGGTCTGAATGTCCTTGATCTCTATCATACAGAAGGCATCTGGACCCATGTTGTCACCAATCCTCCAGATATCGAGGGTGGGGAATGGATCAACAAGCCGATCGAGGAGATCAATTTTGATACCATGAACAAGACCGGATGGGCTGACAACTGGTACATCGAGCGATCATACCCGAAGTACGTCTACTCCAAGACCTTTGTTGCAGGTCCGGATGCTGACTTTTCTGGTGCAAACAAAGCATATGGACAGGAGTGGGAGATTGTGCCACTGAGCAACATCACAACTGCAGGAACCGGGTCATTCGAGGTTCAGGTTCTCTACAAGAACAAACCGTTTGAAGGGGCAGCAGTGAAGGCAGCAAAGGCAGGAACTCCTGAGAGCGAGATCGCGATCAACGAGACCTCAAATGCCGAAGGAAAAGTCTCTCTGAATCTTGATTCCCCGGGGAAATGGGTTATAAAATCAGATACCGGAACCGATTCACGGATCACCACACTGAAGGATGAACCCAGGGGAGCAAAATCGACTGAGAAGAGTATTGTCGGGCCTGTTTACCGGTATGCCCTTGTCCTCAGTGATGATTATTTCAAACCTTTTGAATAATTGAGACCTGAATATACTCTGTACCTTCACAGAGTTCTGGTTTATCAACTACTTTTTTGGCTTATCATCAATCTCATTATCTCATAAATGCCTTGTGAAATATAAATGGCACAGGATCGGATTGTCTGGTATTATGTGTTATTGAGTGTGAATAATAATAATAAAATTAATAATGGGGCTGAATCCTGAAACCTGCCACTGAAACACAAGACATGCCCATCCGGGTACTTCACATTGACGACAACGCCATGATCCTTGAGATCTCAAGGTTGTACCTGGCCAAGCTTGGATACTTTGAGATCACGACTGAAATAAACCCCCTGATTGCTGCAGAGATGGACCTTTCACGGTTTGATGCGATCGTATCAGATTATGAGATGCCAGAAATGGACGGTCTCCAGTTACTTGATGCAATACGATCCAAAGGAGTCCAAATTCCGTTTATTCTCCTAACCGGAAGAGGAAACGATACCGTGATGATCAGGGCGCTCAGTGCAGGAGCAGCCTCATATCTCCATAAAACAGCAAATCCGCGGGCGATGTTTACCGAACTTGCAGCAGTGCTGCACAAAGAGATGGAACTGAAGAGCCGGGCTGCTTCTGTTTATCATCCATCTCCTGTTCAGAGGGATAATCATCTCTTTGATCACCTTCCAGAACCTGCGTTTGCAGTTAATAATGAGGGATCTGTGACTGCATGGAACCAGGCCGCTGTTCAGATGACTGGAAGATCTGCAGATACGATGATCGGTGTCGGCTGGGAACAGTGTTCTTTGGCATTTGGAGGAGAACAGAGGAAGATGGCGGTGCATGCACTTCTTTCAGGCGATGTCTCATCTCTTGACGGATATGAGATCACCCTTTCATCCAGCACGCTGATCATCGGTAAACGAACATCCCGGACAGAAGAAGGGGTTTTGAAGACGTACTGGGAGAAGAGTTCTCTCATCATAGGAACAGATGGAAGAGCGGATGGCGCTGTGGTGATCATCAGGGATCTCACCATGCGACGCTCGATCATCAACCAGAACAAGGTGATGCGGGAACAGCTCGCTGCCATAGCGGACTGCATGATCGAGTTTGGAGGAAGTTTCAAGACTAATATCAGGTCAGTCCTGTCTACTGCCTGCAGGTTCTGCGGTGCTGCCATGGCAGGATATGTATCCAGCGGAAACACTCGTCCGGACTGTGTGTGTATCTACTGCTGTGATGAACACAAGGATGACAAGCAGGAGTTCAGATCCTGTATCACCGGAGATATTCACGAGAGAAGAGATCAGACAGCTCCCCGTTGGTACACAAGGGAGTACTCGGTAGGTTCAGAAGGATCTAGCAGGGTGATCCTCGCCTTCTTCGAGGATGAGGAGTCATCATTCTGCGACTCGTTTATCAGGCTCCTTATTGGTGCAATCAGTGCTGAGGAGCAAAGGCATACAGCAATTGAAGAGAAGAACCAAAGTGAGGAGCGATACCGGATGATCTTTGAGAATGCGCCGGTTGCTCTCTTTGAAGAAGATTACTCCGGAGTATACCGCAGGCTTATGAGTGATGATGATTGCGTGGCCTTCTCCCATAGTTGGGATGATCCTGCTGCGATCAACAGCCTGATGAATGAGGTTCATCTGACCAGTATGAACGAAGCTTCATGCAGACTGCTTGGAACTGATGAGCCCTCAGTTCAGGCGATGAAGATACTGGGATCAACAGAGGCTGCGTACTCACTCTTTCGTGAGGCATGCTCGTGTATCACTACCAACAAACCTAGCTTTTCAGGGCATGATCGTCTGATCCTTCCTGACAGCCAGGAACGGAATGTGTACCTGAACTGGACAGCACCACGACAGAATGACCAGTACAAATCTGTCCTTGTTTCAATGGTAGATATCACCGGGCAGAAACAGATAGAGGCATCGCTTCGACAGGCAAATAAAAAGCTGGGCACACTCACAACCCTTACAAGGCATGATATCCTCAACCAGATGACCGCTCTGATAGGATACCTGCACCTTTTAAGCAATGAGATATCAGACCCTGAAGTTATAGGGTGGATCAGGAACTGCCAGAAGATCTGCAGAGCAATAACTACCATCATCTCATTCACCAAGGAGTACGAACAGATCGGGCTGTTCGAACCTCGATGGGCTGACCTATCTGATCTCATTCATACCGATGATCTAGAGCAGGGTTTTCTGGAGCTTGAGATCGAACTCAAACTTCCTTCAGTCAGCATCTATGCAGATGCCATGTTTCCCCAGGTCATCTGGAACCTCATCGACAATGTCTCCCGGCATTCCATAACTGCAACCCGTGTCTCGATCACTGGATTCCACAATGAGGTGAATTGCTGCCTGATTGTTGAGGATAACGGCCTTGGCATCGCAGACTGTCTCAAAGAGAAGATCTTTGAACGCGGATATGGGTCCCATACCGGACTTGGTCTCTTTCTCGTCCGTGAGATCCTTTCAATAACCGGGATATCGATCAGAGAGTGCGGAGAAGAAGGGAACGGGGCGAAGTTTTTCATCACAATTCCTTCTGACGCATGGAGAGATCTGAATACCCCTTCCTGATGAAAAAGAGTCAGTCAGACCAGAGTGATCGACTGTCTGTGCTGCTCAGATATCTTTCTTGCGAGATCAGGAATTGTTGTACTGATAACTGTTGAGTTCGCAGCATGATGGGCAGCTGCATCATCACTACCTGCTGCGATAACCTCTGTCTTCAGAGCATTCGAGAGATTGTCAACCGTCACCTCTTCGACCCTGGGATCAATGTCGCTGATGATGATCTGATCGACATATCTGTCCAGTTCACTGGCTATTGCCCAGGAGACGAACCTACCGCCAAGAAGGGCGACACGACCTCCGAGAAATCCTCCTTCAGCCATCGATACAAGATCCCGGACTGTCCTGTTCACTGAAACGCGTGAATAAATCGGCGTTGATGGAAGACAGGTCCAGTGTGCGTCCCCGAGTGTTGTATACCCGACCTTCTTTGGGTACACGTCTGACTGACCCACGACCTTTACCGCACGTGCAAGTGCTTCCAGCTCTCCTTTCTGCACAGGAACTTTAGTCCATCCTGCAGCAATCTCCTCTTTCATGATCTCAAGGATCCGAGGCAGTCCGAAGTTTCCTCTTCGTGCAGTACCGGGGGAATACCCGCACATGTATCCGTGATGATTTTTTGGAAACCCGGAGATTATCGCATTGATACCTGATCGAAGACCGATTCTGCACTCATCCTCATATGCCCCGTTGGTTGCCACGATCTTACCGGGTGCCAGGATACGTGCCATGGCAACAGCACGGGAAAAAGCATCAAGCCGGTTCTCTGCACAGTTAAACGGCCCGCCTTCGAGTACAAAAACATCTGCTCCGAGTTCAAGCCCGGCAGAGAAGCCATCGATGAGATCGGTGTACCCGTCTCCGATAAACATGATGGCTTCAACACCTTTACCATGCTGTTTAGCAAGTCTGGCTACATCCCTGGCCTCTTTCAGTGGGGCTGCATGACCCTCAGCCCCCTGGACACAGGTGACGTTCACCGCCACCGACGAGGAGAGGCGTATCCACTCTTCCTTGTCTGCAAGCCCGTCTGCTTCTTTATCCACAAGTCGCGAGTGGATCCTATCTCTGGGGCAGCCCCTGAACGGAGGACCCTGATTGTAACAGTCGCCTTTGCACCCGATGATCTCTTTTGAAAGCCTCATCGGACCGCTGGCTCCGAAGTGGTCGAGATCGAGAGGGACTTCTGTCATCTCCCTGACCTCCCTGAGCAGATCGACACCCCGCATTCCGTGAGCCTCTGCAATATCAGCAAACGCATATGCACAGACGTGAATTGAAGCTCCTATTGTATCCGCAAGCAGACAGTTACCAAGAATATCCTTCTTCTCGATATCGGATGCACAGGTTCCCACCATCACTTCAGTGAGATCACACCCCATCGGAAACCGTTTCAGGTTCATCCCGAGCTGCATCGCGTGTTCGCGATCGAGATCTGATACCGATTCTACTACTTTTTGTGGATCAAACTGCCTCTTTGAGAGTTCCCATGCACAGTCTAAATCACATGCTGCCTCGTGGATGATGTCCTGCATACCTAACTCCGGTGATTTGAGTATGAGAAGAGATGGGCGTGCGATCCATTTAAAATTTCATATTTCTTCTTACAAAAAGTAAAAAAGGTAAAATAGGATCTTACAGATCCATCCTATTATTCAGAAGCAGACCGTCTCTGATTGAGTTGCCTGAGAACCTCTGAGCTGATCGCTAGTGAGACCCGATCGAGCACCGGAGGGATGACCGGTTCCCAGTCCCTGATGAGTTTGCCGGTGCCGACCAGAATGTGTTCTTTTATTCCGTTTTCCGTAAGGTAGGCAACAATCGGATTGGTCTGATCAGCATCCTCGATCCGTGAGACCATGACCGGGACATCACCCACCCCGAAGACACCCATGGTACTGATGGTGACTGCTCCGATCTGCTGGGCATATCTGATGATCTTTGTTGTCAACGGCAGGGTGTCGCCTCCTGCAATCTCGATGCAGACCACATCCCCAGCAATCAGATCAGCCATGTTTGCATCGGTCACATACGAGGCGATCCCGGTGATCTCTTTAGAGAAACCTGCTGGAGCAAGGTTTTGAAAGAATTTTACTTTGTAATCACCGATACCGCCTCCCATCATTCTGAAGATAAGATCGTCAGCCGATATGGTCTGACCGTCCACAGCCACAATCCGGCGGGGACCTCCCCTGTGTGCCTGTATGAGTGTGAGGGCTGTCCGAAGTCCGAGCCTGCCAAGACCGATCAGCGTAACCTCTCCCCATGGGCATTTCTGCTTCTCAACCTCTTCAATTGGGAGTGTGTCACTCATTTTGACACCAGCCATCTGTTACGATATCCTCTCTCATCAGTATACGCATAAGGGGGTATCGAACTGAGCGAGATCTATCTTTGATATAGCGCATATGATCACACTTCTTATTACGAACATAAAATTTGTAGCATTGCAACAGTACACCGGCGCTCAATCCTCATGGGGTCAGGGCCATGGTAGCAGACCCAGAGGATTAAAATCCGTTCTTCAGGAGATGCTGAAAGAGGCGCAATGCTTCATTGACTCCGGCATCCTGCCTGCGCATGATGAGCTCAGCATCAGAGGTTCTCAGATCTGCATGAACATCGGTGGTCGCGGTAATTGTCAGCTCATTCGTGACAACTGCTATCCCTCCGGTTCCGATTCCGGCAGAGGTCCCGATTCCGATCTGTGATCTGGTCATTTTTTTTACAGCAGTTGCCATCTGGACAGCCATTGCAAGATCCCGTTTCTGATCATAGACCTTGATTCCTTCAGGAGCACATATCGGTTTCATCGGCTCGAACCTGAGTACAGACTCTACCCCTGAGATGGTGGGAATAAAAAGGCCGCAAACCAGAGAGACACGGGCCTTGTCGCGGTTGATCTCCCAAGGATATCCGAGTGGATACCCTCTGGCAAAGGCATGAACCTCACGTGCAACCTTTCCATGGGTGAAGCACTCTGCTGTGGCAACTGTGATCAGATCAGGCATCTTTTTCTCCATCTCTTTTATCCTTCATAGTCAACCCAGGCCGTTGTACTATGGCCTGACTGAGCCAACTGAAGCCTCCGGAGATCATTCAATAACTTCTGATTTGATATGAATAAAACATTCATCAGTAATACTAAAATCCCATCCAGATAATCACTATGGAATGAAACCAGTACTTGCCGCTCTTCTTGGGAGCCCGCTTCCAGAAGGCAACACAGCCGTTCTTCTTGACAAAGCTATGGCAGGAGCCCGTGATGCAGGTTGTGATCTTCGTAAAATTAATGTCCCTGAACTCGGGTTCACTCCATGTCGGGAGTTTTACTTCTGTAAGGATCATGACCAATGCATGATGGAGGATGACATGAACGAGATGTACGCCTTGTTCAAAGAGATCGACGGCCTTATCATCGCAACTCCGGTGATGACCATGGGGGTGCCCGGTGCCCTGAAGGCGTTCATGGATCGATTCCAGGTCTTCTTCTGTGCCAAGTACATCCGTAAGAACCGGCTTGTGTCAGCGGAAAAGAGAAGACACCGGAGAACATTGCTCATCTCGATATCAGGGCTGAACCTTCCACATACCTTTGACGGGGTCAGGCTCTCGGCAGAGTCATTCTGCGATATCATCGACTGCAAGCTTTCAGACGAACTCTATGTCAGGGACATGGACAACAAAAAAGACCTTCTACTCTATCCAGAACTCCTGCAGGAAGCTTACCAGAAAGGAAAAGCTCTAGGTACTGATGCTGTTACAGCACTCGGATCAGATCAGGAGATGTAGCCGGTCTCCCAGGAGACAGAACTTTTTTCCCGGTCCAATGTTGTGGACAGGTATGAGACTGGGCGATAATGATCAGAGTATACGCCGAACGGCACTCCTGTATCCTTTACCGTCACCTCCATACCAAGTCCTGAAAGTACCTCCCCGAGTCTGAAGAGACCGGGAAGTTCTGTAGCATGATGCGATGCATCGATAAGCACAAGATCTGATTGCTTTGCCAGGATTGCACCTGGATGAGTGAGATCCCCGGACAGGTAGAGATCAATTCCCCGGTGTTGTGCCATCCTGATGAGATCCTGGTTAAGGCCGAACCCTGATACCAGACCTACGGTAAAGATCAGCCGATCCTCAGAGTAGTTCACTGTTCTGACCGACCCGATCTTCAGAGCTCTCATGACATACCTGACAAACCGCGAGAGGAGGATCGGTCCGCTTTCAATCTCCCCGATTCTTCCCAGTCCTGTTGCTGGGTCAAGCACATCAGTACATGAGATCTTCATACAGTCTGCAAGTGCATCACACGCTCCGCCATACAGAAGATCCCAGTTCGAATGGATGACATAGGCAGGAATCAGAGGAGGTACACGTGGCGGGTGATGAAGGACGATAAGATCGTACCCGGTATAATCGAGGCCTTCTTCAGGGTAATAATCCATGAGGAGAAGAATCCGTAATATCTCAAGATCTCCTGGATCTTTCTTCCCGATGTATCCAACCCGGTCTGTGGGGAGAGCTAATTTGAGTGGAATCTTCTCTTCAATCCTGTAGAATAACTCTTTGCCATTCATGGCCTGAACTCAGAGAAATCTGTGATCGTGGATGAGAGTGCTGATACATGGGTCTGTATCACCTCATCAGGGTTCACCGGCATGAGGGACGAGACGATCAGGGCAGATCTCTGTAGTTTTTTTCTAAACTCCTCGTAATTCTGCTCTTTAAAGAGTAGGCGTTCAAAATGCTCCCATGAGCCTGTGCTGTACAGCACCCCTTCGAGCCGTGTGGCATCCTCCATTGAACGTCTCATGATCTCAACCATGAGTGTCATGGTCCCAGAGGTCTTGGTACTGAGTCCGCCGGTGCAGAGAACTCCTTTCCGTTCTGATGCCATGCTGCCTATGAGTTTGTAACACTGATTGGCCTGCAGGATGACAGCGTCGCTTCCGTCAGAGCAGGGATCCTCTACAACAAAGATCGGT
This sequence comes from uncultured Methanospirillum sp., assembly GCF_963668475.1. GTDB lineage: Archaea > Halobacteriota > Methanomicrobia > Methanomicrobiales > Methanospirillaceae > Methanospirillum. The sequence continues at coordinate 3,771,336 of NZ_OY764544.1, read as the reverse complement.
GGTGTCTGAAACCTTTTGAGCATGAGAGGATCTATCCCCCCAAGTCCAGTTGTGTCCATGATGAGGTCCCACCCTCCAGTCGGCAGATCATCGATAGAGGTTGTATATGCAACACCTGGATCAAGCAGGTTCTTCACGAGCGGGAACTGGTCGAGCACTGTTACAGAAGCGGTTCTGGCCAGGGTGTTTGCAAGCCTTGCACCGGTGAGATATGCACCGCAGATCAGACAGGCCTTTGGCATCGGCCCAGTACTCTCCAGCCATTTCAAAACTGCCAGGGCCTTTTTCAGTGTTATCTGATCAAGCAGATCCTGAAGCAGATACTGTGAGAAGAAGGTCTTCACCGTCGGGGTTATGCCATCTTCACACCGGAACGGGTGGATCACTCGCTCTTCCCCCTTGACCTTGTGAACCCGATCCTCTCCAGAGCTGCAGTCATCTCGTCCCGGACAGCTTCTGAAACCGGCTTTCCATGGATGATATGGGGCGGCGAGAGGGAAGCCGTAAGAATTCTCCCTTTCTTATCAAGAATCACCAGCATCGATCCCGAACCAGGGATACCAAGCCTCCCCCGTGCAATAACCAGATCACAGGAACAGGTGTCAAGGGCCATGATAGCCTTGGTCATCGCCGGCATCCTGCTCAGATCGCAGGCGTCTGTATGGATCTGCAGATGTTTCGCCTGTGAGAGCCCGAACTCTTCGAGCACCTCGTTGATGGCAACAACCTTTGTCTCATTGTGGTTTGGGATGACGATCTCTTCAGCGTCCCTGATGTACCTGCGAATCTCCCGGCATTCGTTCTTAGTATCCCCGGTTCTGACACCGGTTACAGACTCGTAGTAGGCATTCTCAACTATCTGTTCCAGTTCCATGGCATCACCCGAATCAATGAACCTCTTCCCTCATACTCCTGGGACAAGAGGTTTGGCAGATACAACCGGGACAGTCAGATGCCGCAGTTCTGGTGTCAGATCCATCTCCCTGATCACTCTGACCACCTCGTTCAGTGTTCCAAATGCCGGAGAGCCAACCCCCTTGATATCAAGGGGATACGAGTCAGGAATCACTGTCGCCACATTGTCTGCACCGGCAAGGAGTGAGTATTTCACATTTTCAGGCCCGATCGTCGGTGTGGGCACGGTGATTCTGATCTCAGGATACATAATCCGCGTGATTGCGATCGTCTTCATCTGTTCATCAAGACTGCAGGGAGGATGATCCTGCATTGGAGTTCCCCGGTACGGATTAAATCCCATGATCGGGATCTCTCCGAGGGTTTTAAACCGGCGGAGAAACTTCAGGTGTGCAACACGGTCCTCATAAGACTCTCCAAGACCTACCAGAAGACCTGACGAGAGCTCAACGCCCTGATCAGATATCATCTCGCACGATCTGACCCGGTCCTCAAACCTCTCTCCGGGTTTTACTGCATGAAAGAGTGCTTTATTCACCGTCTCAAGATTGCAGCAGACTGTATCGGTCCCGCATCCCGAAATGTGGGAGAGTGAATCCCTGCTCAGATCAGCACCGACATTGACTAGAAGCTCAAGTGATGTGTTCTCTTTCACAATCCTGGCTGCATCAACAGCCTGCCTGCCCTGATACCCATGGGCTCCGGAGCAACTGACCCGTGGAATCCCTGACTCCTCAATCTTTTTGGCAGCCTCAAGGATCTCTGACTCTGACTTGTAAAACGGGTGAAAATATCCTTCGGCAGAAGTACCTGCTGCAAACCCGCAGTATCCACACTTGGGAGTTACCTGACAGATGTTTGTGAGATGCACGGTGGAGGTGAGTTTTACAGTTCTGCTCTGGTCTCTTCGAACTTCGAATGCAGTCTCCATGAGTTCATTAAACTCATCCCGGTTTTTGATCCTAAATAACCTGAGAGTCTCTTCATCGTCAGGCCGGTGTCCGTCAAGAATATTTTTCATAAGATTTCTTATCAACATAACACCTTGTAAGCAAACTATCATTTGTATCTTTAAGATTAATACATAGCCATTCGGTCCCCCCCATCCATTTCACCAGTAACCGTATTGATACATAAAAAGAAGCCCAATTTTTTATATTACATCTCAGTTAGCCCAAGGGATGGTTTTTTGCAGTAGAAACAAATAGATAGTGCTTTAAGCAATGGTGCTGAGTCAATATTACTACAGAGTTTTTTGGTAATACTTTGTAAAAGGAAATCCAATTAATTCGAATGTAGTACTATCCAATGAAGGTATCAATTATGAAAGTTGCAATACTTGGAGCGGGATGTTACCGGACACATGCCGCAGCAGGAATCACGAACTTTTCACGAGCCTGTGCAGTCGCTGAGAAGGTAAAGAAGCCAGAGATAGCGATGACCCACTCGACCATCATCATGGGGGCCGAACTTCGCGAACTGGCAGGAATCAAGGATATTGTCGTATCAGATCCGATCTTTGACAACCAGTTTACCGTCATTGACGACTTCGCATACGAGGATGTGATAACCGCACACAAGACCAATCCTGAAAGTATCATGCCAAAGATCAGGGAGAAGGTAAAAGAGGTCGCCAAGGATCTTCCAAAACCACCAAAAGGTGCAATTCACTTCACCCACCCGGAAAAAGTCGGTCTGAAGGTTACAACCGATGACAAGGAAGCAGTGGCCGATGCTGACTGGATCATCACCTGGCTGCCGAAAGGCGACATGCAGAAAGGGATCATCGAGAAGTTTGCAGGCGATATCAAGGAGGGCGCCATCATCACCCATGCATGCACCATCCCTACCACCAAGTTCTACACCATCTTTGAAGAACTAAACATTGCAAAGAAGGTCAATGTCTCGTCTTACCATCCAGGTGCAGTTCCGGAGATGAAAGGACAGGCATTTATCTCAGAAGGATATGCGAATGAAGAGACGATCAAGAAGCTCTATGAGATCGGAGCCCTTGCACGCGGAGAAGCGTTTAAGCTTCCGGCAGAACTTCTCGGACCAGTCTGTGATATGTGTGCAGCCCTTACTGCAGTGACCTATGCCGGTCTGCTCACCTACCGTGAGTCTGTCATGAATGTTCTCGGTGCTCCGGCCAGTTTCACCCAGATGATGGCAAAAGAGTCACTTGAGCAGGTGACTGCACTCATGAACAAAGTAGGGATTAAAAATCTCGAAGAACATCTTGACCCCGGTGTATTCCTCGGTACTGCAGACTCCATGAACTTTGGAGCCGTTGGTGAGATCCTGCCAACCGTTCTTCAGGCTCTCGAGAAGAGGAAGAACAAAGCATGTACTCCTGATGGAATGTGTAAGTAACGCCATCAATCAGATGAACTCTCGCGAAGAGGCCAGAACATCAAGGTCACAGGAGATCTTTTCTCATAATCTCCTGTTCATGACATGATACCAGATGAGAATTAAGGTTTGTAATGTTCTTTCCTGAAACAGTCATCACCGGATGTGGAAATCCGCTCTATGCAGATGATGGATTCGGGCCTGCAGTAATACAGAGCCTGAAGAAGTGTTCTCTCCCGGCAGGGGTAAAGGCGGTGGATGCCGGAACCGGAGGAAATGAGTTCGTCTTCTCACTACTTGATCCCATGATAACCCGCCGCCTTATTGTGGTTGATGCAGCAGATTTCGGGGCAAAACCCGGCACGCTCACGTTGATCAGCATATCTGATCTTCCTGCCGGAAGAATAACGGATCATCGGCCCGGAGGAGTGGCTGAAACCCTGATCATGATGAAGGATGTCATAGAGATTCTTCTGCTCGGGTGTCAGCCAGGGCTGGTGACATATCCGGATATGCATATCGGACTCTCGCCTGAGGTCAGAGCAGCAATTCCCCTTGCATGCCAGGCGATCTCGGAGATGTCGAGTGGTTCACAACCCTGGTCGATCATCTTTGGTCAGGAGATGATGAACGATTATACTGACTCGCTCCTGTTACCGGTTAATTCAGTTAGGTGGAAACAATATCAGTTCTTTCCCTGTTCTGCCGGATGTAACTCTCAGGGCAGATAGGCAGAGATCTTATCAGGACAATTTTTTGCTCTCGTGTTACCCAATGAGATTTCGTAATACTTTTGCTCACTGAATGTACATAGTACACAAGCGGCCGTCATACTATCTGAGGTGAGGTCCGCAAACAGGAGATATAATGGACGATTCCTTCCATCCCCAGTGCCGTATTGTCCCGATACGGATGCTTCATCCCGACCATGCCGGACCTTTTATTGAGGGCCTCTCCAGAATTCAGGGGGTCAGACGGATGCTGGTTCACGGCCCGGCGTTTGCCTCTGACCATACCGGAAAGACTGTTCATTCATGTGAGATCCAACCGCCTGAGTTCACCGGCGTTGCGATAGGAGATCAGATCGTGGATATGCATGTTCTTATGGCAGACCTGACTGTTGAAGCCATCAACGAAGAGACGATTGATCGGATTGGTATCTACTGTGAGGAGTTCTTCACTGATCTCCCGTATCAGATCCTCGTCGGGAAGTTCCTCAAGACAAAACCCTCACTCTCTGATTATATCAGGGACGGTCAGGATCCCGAGAGACTGCTCCTTGGCCTGACCGACTCACACGAGAGGATTGAGACCGCGTATCTTTCAGGCGATCCCATAGGATCATAATTTTTCCGTGATTCGGGCCATATTGATACCAAGCACCCTCTTTTTTAGGATTCATATGAGAAACTATCCATACCAATTGTGATTAAATTTATATTTGTAATACTGCAAAGGACTTACATCACTCAGGGCGGAAGTACAAAAGCATTGGGATGTGTATAATTCTTAAACCACAGGGATGAGCAACTGGAACATACACCTTTGCAGGAATCCCCCCTGTTTCTTGAATGAAGAAGATGACCTGGTAATAGCATATTGTCAGTGATCCCCCATAGATATGTGATTACACACCCCCTGTGTTACTAATTTTATAAAACGTAATATTCATCAGCAGAGCAGATCAAGTATTACGTATGAAAAAGATCGAGGCAGTGATAAAACCTGATCGGCTCCCGGTTGTTCTTGACAAGATCAGCAAGATAGAACACGGTTCAATCAGTTATTATGATGCCTGGTACAGGAGAATATCTGGAGATTTTACCGAAAACCTGAGCCAGGAACGAAATGCTCACGGGTTTCTCTACAAGACGAAAGTGGAAATGACTGTGGATGATGACCAGGTTGATCTGGCCATAAGCGTTCTGTGTGAAGGAGGGTACAGTGGTGGAGGGTGTGACGGACGGATATTTGTCATGCCTGTTGAGCAGAGTCTTCGCATCAAGAGTCCTGAAAGCAGCGACTTTCACCTGTAACACAGTGCCTATACCCATAATAACGGTATGATCTGCTCAACATCAGGATCTGAGGGATTAGTCTCTTTTTGATCCTCGATTCTATACAAATGAGAATTATATGTCACATTCGTGGGCTATGAGTACATGAACCGTTCTGATACGAATACAGTATACTGCCTTTCTGCATATCTTCTGACAACAATCTGGCTGAGTACTCTTGTTGCAGTTGGAGTATTTGCACATGCCAATGGACTTCCCTGGATCTCGTTGCCGGTTTCTGATTTTAAGAACCGAAGGATCAATCTGACTCTTCCACTCCAGCGAATTGTTATTCTCGACTCTTCGTCGCAGATAATCATGGCTGCATATGCTCTGAAGATCCTTCCTCTTCTGGTAGGAGTTGATCAGGACTCAGCAAAAAATGATAATTTCTTTCCTGAAGGGCCGTTGTGCCCGGTTGTGGGTCCATCTGATGATCCAGATATTGCGATGATATCCCGGCTCGATCCCGATCTTGTCCTTGTCGGAAACCTCAGCGACGAGATCATCTCAAAGATGGAACAGGCACGTCTTTCTGTCGCATCGGTGTCAGTCTTTCCAAACCAGAGTGATGGGTTTGAGAGCACAGATGTCAGTCAGATACTGGAGAGCATTTTAGGAGAGTTGCAGGCAATTCCTGAGCGATTTGACAGGATTGTAGGATGAACAGAGGCATTGATAAATTCCCTCATTCTGGAGACAGAATCGGAGCGAATGCATATATTCCTCTTCCTTTTGACGGGTGGCAGACCAAGATGCAGATCGCTTCATACTGGGATCAGGTAGCTCCCCGGTATTCCCTGCGTCAGCGGCATTTTTTTGAGAATGAGAAGGATAGGGCGGTTGTAAAATGGAAACTGCTCTTTCATGATCTGATTGGCACCCGCTCTACTACAGTGCTGGATGCCGGATGTGGCCCCGGGCTCTTTTCGGTCATGCTCTGTGAGCTGGGTCATATCGTAACCGGGATTGATCTCTCGCATCCTATGATCGCTGCAGCACGGGAGTTTACATCTGAAAAGAAAACTGCACCTACGCTGAAACGAGGCGATCTTGAGTTCCTTCTTTTTGATGATGCCTCGTTTGATCTCGTGCTCTGTTGTGATGTACTCTGGTCGGTGCTGCACCCAGGGCGTGTAATTCATGAGTTCAGACGTGTACTTCGTCCGGGTGGCAGAGTGATCCTGATCGACAGAGTGGCCAGGGTGCCCTACATGAAGTACTTCAATTCAGCAGGGTTCCTTTCTACAAAGATCCCATCCGGTTCTGCATCTCCTGGCATGCCAAAAGTTTCGTTGCTAGATCATGAGAGTACAACCGCTCTCGGGTCGTTTTCTCAAAGAGGACCCTCATATGATATGGAGATACTAAAAAGAGGTGGATTTGAAGAGATAACTCAGAATAGTAGACTGGAAATTCCCTCTATCAGATATACTACCTGGGTCGAGACCGTATTTTTTAAAAGTATTCTTATTACAGCTGTAAAACGTCTGGATGGTTAGTTAGGGACGGTATCAACCGTTGGATTAAGTATTATCTACAAATTGCCAAGTGGGGCATACAATACCTTTTTTTGTAAAAATTGAATTGAGTTATGTTGAAAGCCCGAAGGTCTTTCTCGCTGTTTCAAGAGTATCACCAGCTTTCAGGCCCCCACCATACATTACTTTTATTGCTTCCTTGTCAAGATCGCTTAAATTGCGATTCACTCCTTCATTGCGATAGAAGAAACTCTCCTTATTCTTGTATGAGGTTCCATGAAAGCCCATACTGTAGAGGAGTCCCTTCAGGATGTAGTATTTTTGGTCGTCTTCACTAAGAGTATTGAGCAGGTAGACATAGTCATCATTTACAATTCCAATGAGTTCTCCGTTCTGATTCTTTATCAGATGGTCACTATCCTTTTTCTTATCATCATAATACTGCTTCAGCATCTTGTCGGTAAATATTTTTATATTGTAATAGTTGTATGGAATTTCAGCATAATTGGAATTTAAGAAACCTAGTGCAACATCTTCATCTTCAAACTCGGTAGTGCCTGATATCGAGTTGAAGAGGGTTGCCAAATCCTTAACATAGGCAATTTCTGAGTTGGAATAATACCCATCAAGCCAGAACTGGTATTTTTTGTTTGATTTAAAGAGTTTAATCTTTGAGTTATCCAGACCAAAGGCGATATCCAGCATATGAAGATAAACATCCTCTTTATCAAAATCTTTCCCGACACTTCCAGTCTGACTCTCAAGTTGCATAAGATCCCCCCGAAGTGTCAGTCCTTTTGAGGATACTATTCCAAGGACATAATCCTTGTCATTTTTCACCAGATATTCATCAGAACCCATCTCCTTCTGGAGTTTTTCCAGTTCTGAAGCCGGGACTATCCTGATATTGTAAAAAGTTTCACCGGCTTTTGCATCTGTAGATGAGGATTGTGATACTGTTTTCTTCGGTGTTGTTGTCGGCTTTACTGAGTTTGTCGTCTCTTTTTCACTTACATTAGCAGTAGTCTGACTCGTGTTCACTGTTTTATTATGCGTTACGTTGAGATCACTTGCCTCCATAAGCCCGGTGCATCCTGCAACCAGGGTCATACCTAAGAGAATAATTATCATGGTGCATACGGTCCGACTATTCATACTAAATTTATTATTTATACTATTATTTCAGTATTTTGAAATTATTTTGTGTGATTTTATGTGTTTATTTATACTCTTGCATAAACTTGCAGCGAACGAAAGGTAAGAAATTATTACTTTATTATAACAAAGAGTTTGGGTTGAAATGAAATATATGTGTATCCAATAAACATCACTTGTATGAATAGAAGTTCGTCGTGGATTTTCAGGTACTGTATCATCCTTATACTGGGAATGGGTTTGATTGGTAGTTGCATTGGAGATCGGTCAGTTGATCAAAATGACAATCTTCTGTCTTCAATACCTGATACCTCAACCGGATTAGTATCCCCAAATATTACCATTGAAAAGGATACAAACCCCATTTATGAAGTCAAACTTGTCTCTCCGGGCATTCTCCAGAATGTCAAAGTGAATTCAAATGATAATGATCATGTTATCAAGATAGGGCCTGGGCAACTACTCGGCATCTCTACTTCTGAGGCGATGTACCTGAATGCAGATCTTCAATCTGATGAGTATTTGCTAATAAACAGGGACAATACCGATTATAAAGATAGGATTACCGAGCATCTGATATCGATTTTATATGGAAAAGATAGTGCCAATAATACCCTTCTTCAGGCAGAGCCGGATTATATGTTCTGGTTTAATGAGGAATATACCAACGATGATGTAAACACCGCTTTGGCATTTGCACGCGAATTTAATAACCTCTCTGTTACAGCACAGTTTGAGGATGAATCAGTACAAAAAGGTTCTCTAAAAAATAATTATGAGGTGGTTCCGTATCATTATTACCGGGTAACCATCACAAAACGGGAATTTCTTGATGATTACAAGGATGACAAATACAAGTCATCAACAGAAGGACTTCTTAAAAATAAAAACGGAACGATGGTAGGGATCATTGGTCCTGATTATGTATATCTCTGGAACGGGTTAGAAGGACAAGAGCGTAGGTATTATCTCCAAAAGGCTTTTCTTTGGAATGCAGGTTTACATGGTGAAACATCATCTGAACCTGACAGTTTCTTTTCAGTTAAAGCAAATTCATCAGCAACATTATCTGAATTAGATAAAGATACAATAAAACTTCTTTATGGTGGAAGACTCAGTTCTGGGATGAATGCCGATAGCGTGCGAAAATCCCTTGATATTAGTATTTAATCGATATAACTTACATTTTTGTTAAGGTCCTGTGTTCCTATTTTTGGGTGATCAGAACCTAACAACATACACATCGGTAAATCAAAACCTATTTCCTTACAAACGGTATGGGTTCTTCTTTTACCTTTTGGGTTCTGGCTGGGCTAAGCAATAGGCCGTACATGAGTTAGTATAATATTTCATATCTCGTATAACAAAAAGTAAAATCATCACATCTTTTATAGATTCTATCCAAAATAGTTTCTGAAGATCATCGCTAAAGACCTTCATGTAATGGAGATACAATGACACATCCCTGTAACATTAATGTCCGGTTCTGGGAAGAATTCTGGGAGGAATCAACCAGATCGCAAAAAAACCGAGGACCTATGCAGGCAGGCTTCTGGAATTTTATGTCAGGTAAATATGACCGACACCAGGATCAGGAAAGAGCAGATGAGCGGATATTTCGAATACTGAATCTGATAACAAGTTCTGGAATTGAATTGCAGGATGCAAGCGTTTTGGATATCGGTGCAGGAACAGGGTCCATCGCAATTCCTTTGGCAAAAGCCGGAGCTCACGTAACAGCCCTTGATTTCTCAGATGGAATGCTCAGTAAGTTATCAGAACGAGCTACAATGGAGGGTGTCACTCTGGCCGGGATCCTGCACCGGAACTGGGATGAACTGGATGTAGCAACTGAAGGGATGAAAGGAAAGTTTGACCTTGTCATCGCCTCCATGACTCCGGCTGTCAGATGTCCTGCAACATTTGAAAAAATGCTAAATGTATCAAAGGGAGTCTGCTATTATAGCGGGTGGGTACACAGAAGGTGGGACGCTTCATATTATGAACTCTACCGGATGCTTTTTAATGAAGAATTCAGGGAAGGTATGCATGGGTTTTATCTTCCATTTATGGAACTATATCTCCGAGGGTACCACCCGAAGGTAGAGATCGTTCAGGATGTGTGGAAGAATGATGAAACAGTGGATGAAGTGGTCAACTCTGTTTGTGGGTTCTTCCATACTTCACGGGATATTACTGATCAGATGAGAGAGCAGATCAGAACCTATTATGAGGCCAAGGTGAAAGATAAACGATATCTATCAGAGACTGTTGCAACCACCGGCATGATGGTCTGGAATGTGAATGAGAAAATAGAGTTAACGTCCACATGTGTGGATGACTCCTAATTACTCTTCATCCCAAACGTTGCAATACATTAGGAATATACCCTAAATTCATTTATTAAGGTGGTTTTTATCCATTTTATTCAGTATTGTCCAATATGTTAATTCCCAATGTTGGGGATTAATAAAAATTTGAATTCCAATGAGTTTTGCCTTTTTAGCATAATAATCCCAATAAAAAAATTATTCCCTATTGGTTGAAAAGATTGGGCTTCATCTGGAAATTTGTATCCTGAAGTATCTGTTGTGATAACCGTGCATGATCTTACCCTCGCGTTAAGGTGTGCAGTTATTCGGATTTCATTTTCATTGAGACGTAATCGAAAGCTGTGATTTTGATCTGAACAAACACCTAGTACTAATTCAAAATGGTTCAATAATTGCTGTTCCATTGCAGTAACTTTGAGAGCTTTAACAATCTGGTTCAGGGATTCACCCTGAACAATAACTACTCGTTCGGGTTTTCCGGGATAGTGATCTCATTATTGCGCATATCAGTAATGATCATGCTATTATTCTGCCAATATCAGCATGCGATAAAAAGGGTGGTCTTTCCTACACTGTTAAGTCCAAATGGATCAATAACCCCTTCTTTCTCTAGGTGATGAGATTTGGAGTCTTTATTAAAAAACGCTGATTAATGGAGATTATCATGGGGAATAATTATCTGCTGATTGTTACAGCATCCAACAGTGCATAAATCACCATACAGGTTTTTCAGCATAGATTCAGTAATTACATCCTTTGGTTTACCAACAGAAAGAACAGTGCCCGTTTGTAATACAACAACCTGATCACAAAACCAACTGATATGATTTGGATCATGCGTGCAGGCAATAATTGTTTTTCCAGAATCTGCTAATCTTCGAAGTGTTTTCCACAAAATAATCTGATTACGAAAATCCAGTGCAGACGATGGTTCATCAAGTAAGAGAACAGGAGTGTTTTGATTAAGTGCTCGAGCAAGAATCACCAGTTGACGCTGTCCACCAGATAGTTCAGTATATGGACGATTAGCCAGATCTTCAATACCTAACTGTTGAAGAACCCTCCAGGTATTCTCCATATCTGATCTACCGGGACCTGAAAGCCTAGAGAGAAATGGATTTCTCCCCATCAATACCACTTCTTTTACAAGAAATGGGAATGGGGGAGTATGGTTTTGTGGAACATATGCAATATATCGTGCCAGGTCACGGTTTTTCATCTGGTTGATCTCGAAATTTTTTACCCGGGCTGACCCTGAATAGTAAGGATGGGCTCCAGAAAGACACTTTAACAGGGTTGTTTTTCCAGAACCGTTCGGTCCGAATAATCCACAAACCAATCCTTCCTTAACATCAAAACTGGGTTCAAACAGTATACTTACCTTCCCATAACCTGATTGAATCTTTTCCACTGCTATCATGTTATCCAAAGAAGACAGACCGGTTTGTTCGAATAAGATACATCAGGTATGGTGCACTCAAAGCAGAGGTTATAACACTTACTGGGATTTCTGATCCGATAAGAGTCCTGGCAAAGGTATCACAAATAATTACAAAAAAACCTCCAACACATGCAGATAACGGGAGTAAATATCTATGATCTGGTCCGATGGTCATTCTGGCGATATGGGGAATGATCAAACCGACCCAGGCTATAATTCCAACTGTTGCAACAGATATAGAGGTGATATATGTTGCAAGACCAAGGAGAAGGATTTTGCATTTTTTAATATCAAGACCCAGGGATTGTGCTTCAACTTCACCCATTGAAAGGAGATTTAACTGCCATCCAAGAAATGATAACAGAATAGTACAGGCAATGATCTGCACCCCTATGAGTGCCACATCCTCCCAGTCTGCTGTAGAAAAGCCTCCCATCAACCAGAAAGTTAAATTCTGAAGGAGACTATATGGGGCTATCGTTTTCAGATACGATAGCAGGGCAGTAAATAGGGCATTCACCACAATACCAGCGAGAATTAGGTTCACTAATGGAGTTTCCTTTCCTGAAGAGGCAAGTGAATATGCAAGTGTTGTGGCAAGAATACCTCCAATAAAGGCGGTGCATTGTAAAGAAAAAAGGGTAACTCCAAGAACAATAGCAATTCCCGCCCCTGCTGCTGCTCCGGATGAGATACCAAGAATGTATGGCTCAACCAGAGGATTTCGAAATACTCCCTGAAAAACTGCTCCCGAGATACTCAGTGCCGCACCTACAAGAGCAGCAAGAATAACCCGGGGGATCCTGATCTCCCATACAATTATATCATATATGAGAGGTTTTTCCCCGTGAAATCCCAGATGCTGAAGAATTGTCAGGTATACATCCGGGACAGATATCGGATATGCTCCAGCAGTGACTGCAAAAACAGCAGTGATTAGCAAGACTAATGCACTCAATCCGATTAGAAGTTTCTTTCTCCCAACTTCAGGGAAGAGATCGGGCATACGGGGTTGCTCATCGAAACGTTCCATCACTCACCGGGCCATAGGAATCGTAATATGGGCATAGATAGTAGTATCCTCATATTCGTATGTTCCATCAGGTTTTTTCCAATGCTTGTCAATAAATATCCTGGCACTTTCAGGAAGCGGATCGTCCTGCTTCATTGCGAGAATATTATTCATACGGCTGGAGGCATCCTCTATCCGTTCATACCTGTTTGGAAAAGAGGTTCCGTGCAGGATTTCAAGGTCTGGAACATAGTCCATATCAGTTAGTATATCCATCAGAAGATCTGCCTTGGGTGTAGGGACACCAATTCCCGGATTGATCTCATCCCTGATTTTTTCCCAATGTGTAACTCCCATAAACCACCAGAGATGAAACTCCCGGGTTGCGCAGGAACACATTTTTTCCAGAGATGACCTGATATCAATCATGTCCAGACAATATGATGCGAGAACAAGATCATAAAGGCCTATTTCACTTTTTGATACTGACTCCCAATTCTTATGAATTATCGATATATTGGATAAACCTGCATCTTTTAGATGTCCTGACAATAATTGAACCATAGAGGATGAAGGCTCAACAACTGTTACTGATCTAACCTTTTTCGCAAGAGGAATCGTCATGACTCCTGGTCCTGGGCCGATTTCAAGAACTGACCAGGATGCGTCAGGGTTGAGCAAACTTACCCTTCGCTGAGCATCATCCCAAATCAACCGTGATGAATCATATTGACGTGCCCGGTTCGCATCTTCGTAATAACTCACGTTGTTCCTTGCATTTTGCGAAGAAATAATCAAAGAATTCCACGTATCTTCGGAATGTGACATAAAAAAGATTAGAAGTTCTTTTCCTTCATCCAATCAAGTTTTTGAACTTTTGCCAACTCTTCTGCCTTATCTCCGGTAAGGCCATACAGTTCCTTATAATGATTCATTAACCAATTGTATACGTTAATGTCCGCGAATTGATCAGGATATACCGTTTTTGCTGCGATTAATAGAATTGTTGGTGTATCAAGTCTGAACTCTCCCCACCAGGAGAGACGACCAAGTGCTCCAACCTGTTTATTCTTGATTGCAGTAATCTCCCTCATTGTTGCATAGGGTTCTGTATAAAGAATGTCAGGGTTAGCTTCAACATTGTTTGTTGCTAGAATGATCACATCTGGATTGAGCTTATTCAATTGCTCTGAAGACATCCGTACTGACTCATCTTTGGAATATACATTCTTAATATGAGCAATACTTTTTGAAAACTTTGCATCACCATATTCTCCACCCCACACAGCTCCACTGGACTCATTTTTTAGTCCGATATACAGGGTTGAAGGCTTTTTGGATTCTGGTATCGAACTCGTTCTATCTGATATCATCTTCTCCTGATCTGCAAGATACGAGACAATTTCAGATGCACGATCCTTCTTGTTGAATACTTCTCCTAGAAGGGTAACAGCTTGTGCAGTTGCATTGGACGAAACTGGTTTGTAATAACCAGGGCTGTTTATCACAACAAGAGGGATACCCATGCTTTCTATACGATTAATGACAGCATCAGTCTGATCGGAAGCACGATCACGGGTGTACTCTGATTGGAGCAGAATTACGAGATCAGGATTTGGAAATGCCACCTTTTCGTAGTTAACCTCTCCTCCGAATGGATACCCGGTATCTCCCAGATTTAACAGTTCAGGGATTAAATAAACTGAATCCAGATCGGTCTCAGACTGAACTGATGTTCCCAAAATACCTCCGCTTCCTGCTATTTTATCCTCGACACCCAACGCCTTCATGGTCTGGACAATAAGGCCCTTATCAAGAATAACAACCTTTTGCGGATCAGCAGGAATCGTAACCTGTTTTTCACGCATGTCAGTCACGGTTTTTGTGTCAGCAGCTGATACAACACCAGTTATGAGGACGAATGATATGATCAGGAGAACTCCGATTATGTTTAGGTTTATCCAACTAAATGGGGGTGATTTTCGTTCTGTTTGAGTTAAATTTTTCGTTCTCATGTCAATTCTTCACCGTGTTAAGAGTAATAAATCTTATATTTATCATATTTATTCATAATTATCTGATTGATATATTAAGAATCATACTATATCATCACATAAAAATTAATTTTTAGATCACATATATATAAAAAACTATTACTCAAGCACATAAAAAGTAGAAACGTGTGATTTGATAATGTTATAAATAAAAATTATATTAAATAATGGTTCGATTATTACAATCTGACGATATCTCATTGTTGTCCTGGCTCACTTCAGCCCTCTTTGACCGGAGAATCTTCCGGCTTGCTGATGGAATGACAAAGAGCATGGGAATTACAACTCTGGCCGGTCTTATCAGTTCGGGAACAAACATCGCAATGCTTTTTCTGGTGAGTATTCTCATCGGGGGTGTTATTCATGGTAATACACTAACTGATCTTGTTCCGGTCATCATCTGTATGGTACTTCTCCTTTTGATCAGGGGAGGGGCAGAAGCTCTTCGCGATCTTTCTGCCCAGCGGACATCTGACCTGATGAAACTCGGGGTCAGGACAAAGGTATATGAACATCTCCTTCGCCTTGGACCAGCATATACCGAGCATAAAAGTTCAGGTTCTGTTGCTGCAACGATTGCAGACGGTGTTGATTCGCTTGAGCAATATGTCGGGTTTTTCATACCTTGTCTTGTGCTCTGTTTCCTGGTACCTTCGGTATTATTTGTTGCCTTTACCGCAACTCTTGATCTGCCGGTTGCGTTAATTCTCCTTGCGTTTGTCCCTCTGGTTCCGTTCTCCGTGGCACTCTCATACAAACTCTCATGGAATGAAAAACTGGACATCTGGCGTGATTATCATGACCTCAGTTCGTATTATGCTGAAAGTCTGCAGGGTCTGACCACGCTAAAGATGTTCGGATTGAGTCGGCACCGGGCAGGACTCATTCACCAGAAGGCAGAAACACTCAAAAACACATATATTAAAGCCCTGAAGATCTTCTTTGGCGTTCATTATGTCTGCGATGTAGTACCGTACCTTGGATATGGTCTGGCCTTGTTGTATGCCTGTATTCAATATTCGTTTGGGAAATTTTCTTTAGAAGGCGTAATGACCGTCCTGCTTGTTGGACCAGTCTTTTATGAGCATGTAATCGCTCTCAGCCAACATTTCCACAACAGCCTGTACGGAAAGAGAGCCCTTGACATGCTTGAAACGATCATGCTGGAAGAGCCACAGGTAACAAGCCCGGAAAAAGCCATTCAGATCCAGCGAATCCCCCCACCGGATGTTCAGTTCGATGATGTCAGTTTTGGGTACGAAACCGGAAGAGAAGTACTCAAAGATTGCTCATTTTCCATTAAATCCGGGGAAACCATAGCCCTTGTAGGTGCTTCAGGTGTTGGAAAAAGTACGGTCATCGATCTGTTATACCGGTTTCATAATCCTCAACACGGTTCCATTCTGCTCGGAGGTACATCGATAGATAAATTTCCACTCTTGCAACTGAGAGAACAGTTATCCCTAGTTTCACAGGAGACATATCTCTTCTATGACACAATACGCAATAACATCCTGATCGGCAATCCAAGTGCTACTACAGAGGATATCGAAAAAGCTGCTAAGGCTGCACAGATCCATGACTGGATATGTAGTCTTCCAGATGGGTATGATACCATAACCGGAGAGCGGGGTACCCGCCTTTCGGGCGGAGAAAAGCAGCGGATTGCCATAGCACGTGCTATCTTGAAAGATGCTCCTGTTCTGCTTCTTGATGAGCCAACCTCTAGCATCGATGCTGGGAGTGAAAAGTTGATCCAAAAAGCCCTGGACGATCTATGCAAAGATAGAACTGTTTTGGTGATTGCTCACCGTCTCTCGACTATAAGGCGGGCAGACAGGATTATGGTCATGGATAATGGCAGAATTATCGAGAGTGGAACACATGAAGAACTGCTTGAGGCTAATGGTCAATACGCACACCTTGTTCAGGCACAGATCAGAATGCTTAGCACAGAAGATGTTGTATCCAAAGGGGGTGAAGCATGACACAATTGTCCGCGTTCAAAGAGCTCGTTCGTCTCACCGGACTGGTGCGATCTCATCTGTTTCTCCTCACCTCAGGAATGCTTTGTGATGCCACAAAGCAACTTATTACAATCGGTATCGGGATTCTTGGAGTTTTACTCATCTATACAGCGACGGGAAATGCTCCGGCATCTGCTCTTCTTCCAATTGGTGCAACAATCCTTATCCTTGCATTACTGAGGGGAGTCTGTGGTTACTTTGGCCCGTACCTTAATCATATAGCAGCATTCAGAATCCTATCTGATTTAAGAAATCAGTTTTACAAAAGAGTAGATCCTCTCGCTCCTGCAATCTTTGTATCCCGGCGAACCGGCGATCTTGTCTCAGTTGCAATCAACAACATCGAGATTCTTGAACTCTTTTTTGCACACACGCTCACACAGATAGTGGTTGCAGTAATTGTTCCGTGTATCGTTCTTTGTGGTCTGGCCTACATTCATCCCTCACTTGCTCTCATCCAGTTATTGTTCCTTGTTCTTACTGCTCTCATTCCTGCACTTACTGTCCATATTAATCAAAACAAGGGAGACAGGCTCAGGCAGTACCTTGCAACCATGAGTTCATTTCTGATTGACAGTGTCCAGGGAATATGGGAGATCTTAGCATTTGGAAGAGGAAAAGATCGTCTTGATGCAATTATCAGAATGGTTCTTGAGTATCGCAAAGAACAGCGGGCATATGCCAGGGTAAACGCTCTTGCATCCGCGAGTTATGCGATATTAGTCTCTGCCGGTGTAGTGATTGTTCTCGTTGAGGCAACAATTCTTACCCAGGCCGGTGTAATCAATTCTTTTTATCTGCCGATATCGGTGATTTTGTCAGCTGGAGCTTTTACAGCCCTTAAAGAGGTTATTGAAGTTTCAAAACAGCTGAGTATGACAATTGCAGGATCAAAACGGTTTTTTGCAATAATGGATGATACTCCTGTGGTGCAGGAGACCGAAGTATCAGAGATTAGACTCTCATCTGTTCCATCTTTTGAGGTTTCTGATCTCTGGTTCAGGTACGGAGAATCAGAGCCATCTGTTCTTAAGGGAATTTCATTTCAGGTTCCATCAGGATGCACAGCTGCCATTGTTGGAATGACAGGAGCTGGCAAAACGACCTTGACACATCTCCTGATGCGATTCTGGGATCCGGAAAAAGGTTCAATTCGGCTGGATGGTCATGATGTCAGGGAATTCCCTCTTGAATATCTCAGAAACCTCGTATCAGTCGTCACCCAGGATATTTTTCTTTTTAATTCATCAATTAAAGAAAATATCAGAGTCGGGAAAGCTGATGCAACAGACGAGGAGATACAGCAGGCCGCACGATTTGCCAGGATTCATGACTTTATTGACAGCCTCCCTGATGGGTATGAAACAATAGTAGGTGAAAGGGGAATTCGTCTTTCTGGTGGAGAACGACAGAGAGTTGCCATTGCCCGTGCAATTCTGAAAAATGCTCCGGTTCTTATTATGGATGAGGCAACTAGTAACCTTGATACCGGGACTGAAATGATGATTCGGGAGACTATCAGAGAACTGATGAAAGGAAGAACCGTGTTTATGATTGCTCACCGGCTCAGCACGGTGGTTCATGCAGATAAGATCCTGGTTTTAAATCAGGGAACAATAATTGAGGAAGGGACTCATTCGGAATTGGTGAAGAAGAACGGAATGTACGCATCATTGATTGCAGCCCAGGAGATCTGACCCGACCTGAAGGTCTGGATCGATATATCGATGAATGAGCAAATTATTACCGGTTTAAAGAGGGTGGGATTTACTGAATATGAGGCAAAAGCCTATCTTCTTTTATTGAACCTTGGACAAAGCTCTGCACGAGAGATTGCCGATACATCAGATATTCCACGCAGTCGAATATATTCAGTTGTGAAAACACTCACAGATAAAGGATTTATCTCAATAGTGAAAGGAACACCCACGTATTATCTCCCTCTGGATCCTGATCCAATCTTTACCTCAATAAGGGATGATTACTGTGATGAGATCAATGGGTTACGTAAAAGTTTGCGTGATAGTTATTATGAAATAAATACCTCTTCACCATATTGGGCGATTTACAGTGACCGTGGAATTGAGATAATGATACGAACTCTTGTGGCTGCTGCTCATAAAGAGGTAATTGTCATGGTTACTAATCCCCAGGATTTGCGTCCTCATTTGCCATTATTAAAGGCAGCAAGAAAGCGGGTCGAGTTATTCATCCTTGTTCCAGATAAAACACAGTTTGTGGGGATGGGCCTACGAATCATCCAGATGCAGGAGAGGCTGGTTGAGTTTTTCGAAGATATGTACCATAACGATGCCAGTATGCATACCTGTGTTGAGAGTTTAAAGTATGATAGTCACTCTGACGAATATTTTTACCTGATCGACGGAATCAAGGCATTCTCTATCGGATATCAGAATAAAGTCAGGTGTGCCACAGTTATTCGGATCCCCACCTTCTGCTACCTTTTTAGAAAAATGCTCTCTGTATACGAACCAGCACTCGAATAAGGTGAAATCTTAAAAACTTGGTTCATCCTTACATTCTCCTAAAGATGATGATGTTCTTCCTGTAAAACCCCAACGGTGCCCCGTTGGGGGCCCCAGGTAGGACCGGTGAAAAGGACTTTTTCATGCAAAAAATGAAACAATGCGTGGATACGCAGGAATGACAGACAATCCCGGGTTTTCATGTCATTAGGTATGTTGCGTAAACATCTTTCCAAAGAGTTCGTGCACATCATTAATGCTGCCAAAATGTGAAGGAGCAGATAAAACTGTGACTACAGAATCTTCATGAACGGTAATCTGTGCAGTATAATCAGCAGGAATAATAGCAATATCACCAGGTTTCAAATGATTTTCAGTAGTATCGGTAAATGTTATCAAGCCCGAAATCAGCATAAGAATATTCTCATTTGGGTGCGAGTGTGGTTCAATTTGAATATTTTTAGGCAATTCAAGTCGAAATACAGAAAGATTCTTTCGTACAAATAATGGAGTCATCTTGCCTTCCGGCGTATCGTATCCACAAACATCTGCTAATTTAATTACCATCATAATAATTTCTCCGATAATACCTGTCAATTTATTTTAGCCAGAAATACATATTCTAGGGACGGATCTCAATAATTACTTATTATGTCGATCACGAGATTCTCAAGTTCTCCCAGACGAAAACTACATCATAAGCACCTCTCCGTTCTGGTTTAAATACTCCCTTTAACTTCGCTATATCTTTAAATTAGCCAGGTTTGCTTGCACAGTATCATTCCGTTTTGTAACTGAACAGGGAATTACAACAGGAATTCCATCATATACATGGACCGAACAGGTATCCCGATACATTCGATCCAGGATATCAGGACATATCACATCTTTGGGTTCACCTTCAGCAATGATCTTATTTTGAGATATCGCCACTGCAGAATCACAAAACCAGGAGATATGGTTCGGATCATGACTGCATGCAAGGATTGTCTTACCTTCTGACACGATATCTTCCATCAGATTCCAGATCCGAATCTGATTCTGAAAATCAAGTGCCGATGTTGGCTCGTCGAGTAATAAAAGAGGCGTATCCTGTGCAAGGGCCCGTGCCATAAGAATCATCTGGCGTTGTCCTCCAGACAACTGATTATATGGTTCATCAGAAAAGGGGAGCATGCCAACCATATCCATAGCATCTTTGGCTATCTGTTTGTCTTTTCTCTTAACTCCAAAAAACCCATGAATATGCGGAGTTCTGCCCATCAGAACAATCTCTCTTGCAAGGTATGGAAATGGCGGTTTATGTTCCTGGGGAACGTATGCCACACTTTTTGCAAGTTCTTCAATTGGTTTGTCCTGAATATTTGTTCTGTTTAGCGTGATTGATCCTTCCTGCACCGGAAGGAACTTTAAACAACATTTAAAAAGAGTGGTTTTACCTGAACCATTCGGTCCGAATAATCCACACAACTGCCCTTTAGTGACTGAAAATGAGATATCATTCAGTACTGGCTTCTGAGTATATCGAAAAGAAACATTTCTGATCTCAATCACGTTACATTCACCCGAGGAATGATTTCCCTTTTGATCTGATCAAATAACAGAGATATGGGGCACCAAGGAGAGAGGTTATAATCCCTATTGGTACTTCATTTACCGTAATTGTTCGTGCCAGGGAATCACATACCAGAAGATAAAATGCACCCATACAGAAACATGCTGGAATAACAAACCGGTTATCAGGCCCAAGGATCATTCTTGAAGCATGTGGCATCATGAGCCCGACCCATGCTACGATTCCGACGAGGGATACCGAAAGGGCGGTTATGGCTGTTGCGAGTAGTATCATCAATGCCTTGTTTCGTTCAGGGTTCACTCCAAGAGTCCGTGCTTCTTCATCTCCCATGGAAAGAACATTCAAATTCCATGCACGTGACCATATCACGAAAAAACAAAGAGTTACAATCGGAGTGAGCAGAATCACATCTGACCATGAGGTGTAGTAAAATCCCCCCATAAGCCAGAAGATGATCTCCCGCAGCTGGTTGTTGTCAGCAAGATAGTTAAGTAAGGAGACAAGTGCTGAGAATATCGCACCAACTATTACTCCGGCTAGAATGAGCGTAAGCAGGGGTGTCTGCCCCCGAATTCGGGCAAGACTATAGGTACTTGCAACTGCCAAGACTGCAAAGGCAAAAGCAGAGATTTGTACTGAGAAAAAGATCGAGTGGAACACAATTGCGAGTGCGGCACCAAAGGCTGCACCAGATGATACTCCCAGGATATATGGCTCAACAAGAGGATTTCTAAAGATACTCTGAAATACAGCACCTGCTATTGCGAGTGCTCCTCCAACTGTAATAGCAAGAATGATACGAGGAAGACGAATATCCCAGATAATTGTCTGATGGAGTTTAGATATTGAGGAGAGGTCTCCGCCGGTGAGATGCAGAAGAATAATCTTGTAGACTGTTTCAAGGGAGATTGAGTATGCACCAAGGATAAGAGTCAAAGCGCCGGTTATGATGATTAAACCCAGAAAAGTGATAATAATCAGGACCTTTCTCCGGTCAGAATAATCCTCCGGGTACTCATATCCAAGATATTCAACCAATTTTTGAACTTTCTGATAAGCAGTCATATCTACGAAACTGTATATCGTTCCAGGTTATGAACTATAATACGATCGTGTTACTAACGGGTGAACAAAAATATTAATAGTAAGATCCAGTGAATATTTCTCTCAGATACATTTTTATTTCCGTGCTTGATACGGTCCTCTTTGGTGTCTGAATCTGGTTATCTGAAGATTAATCACATCAATCATTTTCTAAATTCTCAAAGAATATCCGCCTGATTTTAATTCGTATATTTAAAGACATAGGAATCAGCTGAAATTCTCATTCACTCATGTATCACAAACAGAATACCTGATAAAAAATTGTGAATCAAAAGAGGATGAATGTAGATGGCAAAAGCGAGTGATATCGACTGGAATGAACTCTGGCGGATCCAGCTCACAGAGAGTTTTAACAATAGAAATTCTGATAGAAAAACCGACTGTTCCTGTTACTGGGATACTGTTGAAAGTGCTAGAAATTATCAGAAGACATATGGGATACATCCGGATGATACCTCTGGGAGGATTAAGCAGATCCAAAGCCTCCCACTGTCATCAGATTCTACGATTCTGGAGATTGGAGCCGGTCCTGGGGTTCTGACAATCCCAATCGCTGCAAATGTAAAACATATTACTGCTATTGAACCTGCAAAAGGAATGTTTCAGGTACTGAAGGAGCGTGCTCAGGCTCAGAACCTGAATAATATTACCCTCATTCACAAAAAATGGGAAGATATCGAGACTGACTCGATACCGAATGACTTTGATCTTGTGATCGCTTCCTTTTCGCTTGGTATGCCTGATATCAGAGAGGCAGTGTTGAAGATGTCAGGCGTATGTAAAGGCGAAGTCATCATATTCTGGCATGCAGATATCCCACAATTTGAGGAGTTATACTCTATGGTCTGGCCATCTCTGTATGGACGTGAGTATATAGTTGGGCCCAAATCTGATCTGCTCTTCAATGTTCTGTATCAGATGAAAATCTATCCTTCGGTAGAGTTTTTCGAGTATTACCAGCACCAGTCATTCTCTTCATTTCAGGATCTTCAAGATTATTTCAGGTATCAGCATTGTCTTGAGTGCGACCTTGACAACGAGGTTTTTAAAGCTTATCTTGACCGGTACGTTACCGAAACGGATGGGGAGTTTATTCATCACGAACGTCTTCCCTGCATGATGTTCAGATGGCCTGGTGATACTAATCTGATGAAAAATAACTCGAAGAATCAGCATTTTGGGGTGTAAGGATGTGAGATCATTACCCCCAAACAAAAAACTGTAAAGGAGTGTACATTTTGAAATTAAATGGCGTAATTATTGTCTGCCTGGTAATTCTTTTGGTGTTCTCCTCTGTTGTTTTTGCTGATCGGACGATCACTGACAGTAGGGGAAAAGAGGTAACACTGCCTGACACAATCACGAGTGTTGTAACGATAAGTGATAGTTTTCTTGAAGAAGTGATGTACCGACTCGGTGTTATTGACACGCTGGTAGGAGTCGGAACTAATAATCTCGGGAAAGAATTCAACTGGTCATATGAGACAGTATCTGGTAAAAATTTCACCTATGATGGGGGGACACATAATATCAATGTTCTATACCCAAAGGTTGCAACTCTTCCTGTTGTTGCTGCGTACAACACCCCGACAAATTATGAAAAGATCGCCTCGCTTAAGCCTGATGTCGTCATAGTTCGTGCGGGCGATTGTTCATTCTGGCTTGATGATGATGCGATGAAAAAAACAGTGGAGCGGATAGAATCACTTGGTATCCCGGTCGTTGTCTCCTATGGCCCGAATATGAAAGGGCGTGAGACCGGAATGGCATCAGATGTGTCTGCCATCACTGATGAGATCTCACTTATGGGTAAGGTCTATAATAAAGAGAAAGAGGCATCTGATTTATCCCAGTTCCTGACATCACAGGTAGATCTCATACAAGACAAAACAAAGTATATCAAGGATTCAGATAAACAAAAGGTTCTGTTATTGGGCTTGTCATCCCTGGCACGAACGAGTGGGTCAGCTGCAGATACTTGGGGACAGAGTGCAGTTGAGACATCATTCCTTGAGGATATTGTCCATGCAAAGAATGCATTTGATAAGCCAGGACAGGTTCAGAAGTTAAATGCTGAACAGGTTCTCTCAACAGAGCCTGACGTGATTCTTCTTCCAACCGACTGGGGATACCACCCGGCACGGGAGTTGTACGAATCTCCCTATTATCAGAACTTCAAAGAGATGCAGGCAATTAAAGATAAGCGAGTGTATGCTCTGCCCTTCCTTCCAAACAACTGTGATATTCGGATTGAGTATCCAATAGAGCTGATGATCATGGCAAAGGCAGCATATCCAGACCTCTTTGCAGATGTCAACCTTGGTAATTGGATTTTAGATTATTACAAGAATATTTACGGTGTTGATGAAACTATGGCGAAGAAACTCAGAACATCACAGTGGCTTGACTGGACTGCAGAATCATCATAATACCTCTTAACGTATCCTTTTTTTAACAATTTTGCTATGAGTTATTTCGATACAATCGCCATTCATGTGTGATAACAGATTGGCTTTCTACACGCGTATCAAATGATTTTTGATTTCACAGATCTTATCTTGCACTATCGGAATTGTGCCTGAACTTTCTCAGATCAGTAATATGAATCTCATTTTAGTACCATTATTTATAAAATAACTGCATAGACATACATTGTCATGCTTGAGCTCTCTTCGCTTCAAACAACATTTTCTTCAAATGATGGAATTGTCAAAGCCGTTGATTCTGTCTCTCTTACTGTTAACCATGGCGAACGTCTCGGCCTTATTGGTGAAACCGGATGTGGGAAAACTGTACTTGGCATGTCGGTTGTTCGCCTCCTTCCCTCATCAGCAACAACAAGCGGGACGATTCAGTATAATGGGAAAGATCTCTCCAGATGTCCTGAAGATACAATGAGGGAGATTAGGGGGAAAGAGATATCTTTCATTCTTCAGAATCCGACCGCTTCATTAAATCCGGTAATGCGGGTTGGGGATCAGATTGCAGAAGGGTTCATGAAACATCAGGGTATTTCATACAAAACAGCGTATGAACAGGCTCTTTCTCTAATGAAGCAGGTCAATTTTCCAGATGCTCAGTGTAAAGCGGGTAAATACCCTCACGAACTGAGCGGGGGAATGAAACAGAAGATAATGATTGCAATGGGTCTAACTGGAGACCCTTCTCTTCTCATAGCTGATGAACCCACTAAAGCACTTGATCGCGGAAACAAAAATGAGATTTTGGACCTCCTGATATCTGCAACCCAGGATAAATCAATGATTATGATCACCCATGACCTATCATCAGCCGGAAAGATCTGTGACAGAATTGCGGTGATGTATGCTGGTGAGATAGTCGAGGAAGGACCTGCAGATGACGTTTTGAATGCACCGATGCACCCATATACTCGGGCATTTACCATGGCACACCCAACAAAAGGAAGTAGGCCGATTCCAGGATCAAGTCCTTCTCTGATCTCTCCACCATCCGGTTGCAGGTTTCATCCCCGGTGTTCAGAGGCGTCAGAAATCTGTAAAAACTGTCACCCTGATATGACCATTCAATCAGATGGGAGGGGAATTCGGTGCCATTGCCACTGATGGAAGTTAAGGGATTAACAAAAACCTACCTCTCCGGGCTGGTTCAGAAAGAGGAAGTGAGAGCTGTGGATAATGTATCATTTTTTCTCAATTCCGGCGAGACTGTAGGGTTGGTTGGAGAATGTGGAAGTGGAAAGACCACTCTGGGTAGACTTATTCTAAAACTTACCGATCCCACCTCTGGCTCGATCTTTTTTGATGGAATTGATATTACTCATCTGACTCGTAGAGAGATGAGACCATTCAGGCGGAGAATGCAGATAATATTTCAGGATCCTGAAGGTTCTTTGAATCCACGAATGAAAATTTATCAGAGTATTGCTGAACCGTTTAAGTTATGGACTGACCTCTCACACGATGAGATACAGGAGAAGATTGGGTCACTGGTTGAGACCGTCGGTCTGAATCCTGAACTTTTAAACCGATATCCATACCAATTAAGCGGCGGACAAAACCAACGTGTGGTTCTTTCACGGATTCTTGCTCTTGAACCTGATATGTTGGTTGCAGATGAACCAACCGCTTCGCTTGATGTATCTGTACAAGCTCAAATGCTTGACATTATCTCACGATGGAGAATGGTGCATCCCCTTGCACTATTATTTATCTCACATGATATTGATCTGATAAAAAGTATCAGTGATACGATAATAACGGTGGATCACGGGCAAATTGTTGGGATAGATGCGAAAAACAATTAGTGTTGGTATTTCCTCATAATTCTTTTTTATATCATTAAATAGTGCAATCAAGGCTCACGATCTTAATAAGGGCCCACAGTATTACAAATGCATAATATATTTCATAAAAAATATTACTCAAATAAAAATATTAATATTTTCGTATGAAGAATACTATCTGTGTCACATGATATGAATGGGTTGAAAGATGCTATTCGTATCCAATGGGATGAGTCATCTCAGCGATATGATTTACAACATGCTCATGGCATTCAGACTGAAGAAGAGAAAGAAGCCTGGATAAACCTATTCCGCACCTTTACTCCTGCTGACTCTTATGATATTCTGGATGTGGGATGTGGTACTGGGGAGATCAGTATGATTTTAGCAGAGATGGGGCACAACGTCAGCGGGATTGATCTTTCAGAAGGAATGCTGAACAAGGCAAAAGAGAAAGCCAAAAAAATGGGGCTTCCTGTTCATTTCAGCATAGGAGATGCAGAATCTCTCTCCTGTGATGATCAATCCTTTGATTTGGTAATCAATCGGCACCTTCTCTGGACATTACCTGACCCGGAAAAAGCACTCTATGAGTGGCACCGGGTTCTTCGTCCAGGTGGAAACGTTGCGGTTATTGATGGTCTTTGGAGATCTGACTCGATAGTAGATAAGGTTCGAAGAACATGTGCCAATATCGGGGTACTAGTAACAGAACGGAAAAATCAGTTCAAACGGTATTATACCCCTGATATGATCCAATCGCTTCCTCATCCGTACGGGATGACCTCATTGACCGCCCTTGAGTACATCCGGAATGCAGGATTTACTATGCCAAGCCTTCAATCCCTCAAAGAGATCATGGACATTCAACGTAAGTACATGCCGATATCACGACGGATTGGATATCAGATGCCTTATTTTTTAATTACCGGAAAAAAGTCCTGTTAATAACAGGGTTGTGTGGAGGTTATAGATGAAAGAAACTGGAATTCGATTAATATTAGGGATCTTGCTTATCGTAATGATCCTTGGCTTATCTGGCAGTGTTGCTGCAGAAGATGGAAAGACTCTGAATATTGCCCTTGGTGCTGAACCGACGGATTTGAATGCAGTTGCAAATAATGCAATGATGTATGATATCATCAAAGTATTCAGCGGTCTTATTAAATCAGATAATAATCTGGCAGCAACTGGCGATCTAGCCAAATCATGGGAACAACCTGATCCGAACACCTATGTATTTCATCTTCGTGAAGGGGTGAAATGGCATGATGGAACTGACTTCTCATCAGATGATATCAAATTCACGTATGATCTTCTGAGAAGCAAAGAATGGATCACGATCTTCCCCCTGTCTTCAGAGTATGAAGCAATTACCAACATTGAAACACCAGACAAAAACACAGTTAAATTTACTGTGAAGGATCCTGTAGTTCCATTCATTGAAAGATTTTCGCTTCCGATTCTTCCAAAGCATCTGCTTGAAGGCCAGGATCTGACAAAGAGTGAATTCTGGCAAAAACCAGTAGGAACTGGGCCCTATGTATTTGATCACTGGAGCAAAGGTGAAGAACTGGTCTTTAAAGCTAATAAAAACTATTATGATGGGATTCCAAAGATTGAGACCCTACGATACGTTATTGTTCCTGATGAGAGTGGAAGGATAAACCTTCTGAAGTCAGGTGAGGTTCAGGTCATTAAGATGGGTCCGAAAAGCATGGACTCTGTAAAGAACGAACCTGGAATTAAAGTATTATCTACTCCA
This sequence comes from uncultured Methanospirillum sp., assembly GCF_963668475.1. Classification (GTDB taxonomy): domain Archaea; phylum Halobacteriota; class Methanomicrobia; order Methanomicrobiales; family Methanospirillaceae; genus Methanospirillum. The sequence continues at coordinate 3,743,314 of NZ_OY764544.1, read as the reverse complement.
TCTTCAAACTGGTATTCTTTGAATCTGCCGTACACGTTACCTCAGTTTAAAGATAAAGCAGTTCACCAGGCTATTGGGCTTGCTATCAACAAACAGGCGATATTAGATTCGATATATGCAGGGCAGGGTCAACTGGCATATGGACCATACCGGTCTGAGAGCCCGGTTTACAATCCTGACATCATAACTGTACAAGATACTGATAAAGCTAAAAAGATCCTGACCGATGCAGGATGGAAGCTCGGACCTGATGGAATTATGGAGAAAGATGGAGTAAAACTCGAATTTGATCTTCTCTATGTTGCTACTGCAACTGAACGCAAAGATATTGCCATCGCTGTAGTGCCTGATCTTGAAAAGATTGGAATCAAGGTAAATCCGGTTGCTCTTGCAAACTGGAATGAGATGACTGCTGAAAAGTGGCATAACAATGCTGCCGTTATGGCCCAGGGTTCACCGCTTGATCCTGACAATAACGTATACATGATATACCACTCGAAGTTCATCAATGATGGAACAAATAATCTGGCATCGTATAACAGCCCTGAAGCTGATAAGTTGATAGAACAGGGACGAACAACATCTGAAATGAGTCAGCGTAAACCGATCTATCAACAGCTTCAAAAGGTTCTTGCAGAGGATCAGCCCTGTGTTCCAATCCTGTACGGAAACAACATCTATGCCCTGAATGATAAGGTGTCTGGAATGGTCCCCCGGAATGGTCCGCATGGTGGAAGTGGAAACGAGGGTTCTATTTGCGGTAACCTGTGGTGGAATGTTGAAGCCTGGGATATAAAGGAGTAGATGCATGGATCGCAGTCTCCTCCGGTATATTTCCCGGAGAGCACTTCAAATCCCTTTTCTTCTTGTAGGGATCACGATCCTCTCGTTCTTTATCTTTTATCTCTCTCCTATTGATCCGGTAGTTGCATATTTTGGCATTGAAACGGTGAAGAAAATGCCAGATCGTGATATTGCACAGGTTAAGGATGAATTAGGGTTGAACCAACCGATAATTATCAGATATGGTGCCTGGGTTTTACGAATTGCTCATGGTGATCTCGGATTTTCCCATATTCAGCATCGGCCGGTTTTAGATACCATTCTGGAAAAATTTCCCGCAACCCTGATGTTAACTATTCCGGCATACCTAGGAGCGATGCTTTGTGCAATTGTATTTGGTTTATATGCTGCTGCAAGAGAAGGCTCTTTGTTTGATCGGACAATGACGGGCGCTAGTTATGTGCTCTATGCAACACCATCGTTTCTTGTTGCACTTCTTTTCATGCTCATCTTTGCTGTCTGGCTTGGATGGCTCCCTGCATCACGAATGGAGTCTGTTACTGAACAGAGAACACTTTTAGCCGTGCTGATAGACAGGATTAGACACCTGATTCTTCCGGTAACGGTTCTTGCGATGAGCCATTTCACCATTTTTTATGGATACATTCGGTCAAGTCTTTCAGATGCAATGCGGGAGGATTATATTACAACTGCCAGGGCCAAAGGACTTGACGAGAAGGTCATTCTTCGTAAGCATGCCTTTAAAAACTCATTACTTCCGTTTATTACCCAGGTAGGGCTTGCAATTCCCTACTTTATTGCAGGAAGCGTTGTGGTCGAAACAATTTTTGCATGGCCAGGTATTGGAAGACTTACATTTGATGCAGCGATGCGATCTGATTACATGCTATTGATGGGAATTACACTCTTTACCAGTATAATTGTAATTCTAGGAAATTTGTTTGCAGATATCGCATACGCGGTGGTTGATCCTCGAGTGAGATATGAGTGAAAACGTTCTGATGACATATCAGCCTCTGGTGTATACACCAGGGTTTTTGCTCCTCGCCGCGATATTTTGTATTGCTCTCTTTGCACCGGTTTTGACATCGTATGACCCTGAAATGGCCGACCTGCAGGAATACGAAAACCCTCCCTCCACCACTCACTATTTTGGAACTGATTCGTTGGGACGGGACGTTTTTGCTAGGACCCTATATGGGACCAGGATATCTTTGATGGTCGGAGTATGTGCTGCATTATTGACAGTAACATTAGGAACCTGTATTGGAATATGTGCAGGGTTTTTTGGACGTTTTATTGATGCATTGTTAATGAGAATAGTAGATACCATATATTCTCCACCAGAGACCATCCTCATCATAGTTTTGATTATGATGTTTCCCAGGAGTGTATGGGCTGTAATTTTGGTTATTGGTCTGACACACTGGATGAGTACCTCCCGGCTGATCAGGAGTGAAACCCTTTCATTAAAACAGAGACCCTTTGTTGAATCTGCGATAGCTCTTGGAGCAGGAGATTTCTATATTCTTCGTCGGCATATTTTACCAAATCTCCTCTATGTGCTGGTTATTTCAGTGACGCTTATGACCGCTCACGCAATTCTCACCGAATCGTTCCTAAGTTTTCTTGGGTTGGGTATTCCACCTCACCTGGCAAGTTGGGGGAACATGATGAATGATTCACAACGACATATCATGCGGGGGATTTGGTGGACTACCTTGTTCCCTGGGATTATGATTGTAATTACTGTATTATCGATCTACCTTGTCGGAGATTCTTTAAAGGAGTTTTTAGTACCAAAAAGGGAGATGAGAAGTGAAAACTCATAAGAATCGGATTGAATAAAAGTCGACGTATCTCAATATAAGATGAGATTTTTTCTTTTTTCCTAACTGGCATTATGAAATAAGATATCATTTCAAATGTTGGTATATGAGAAATCAAATTCTCTATTATATCCACTCATGGAGACTTGGTTTACATTAATAGGTTTTTCGAGCTATGGTGGTCATTTTTGAAAGAGCAAAAAACCCATCCATATTAGCACGTGATGCCTTGATCAAAGGGTGAGTTGACCTTTTAGTCATGTGACGTTGTATCCTCAATAGCGTCCCGATATATGTTCGCAATACTTCGGATCTAACAGAATTAAAGCCTATTTAGGTCATATTTTTACTCCAATGATGGATCGGTAGATCTGAGGATATAAATAGGGCATATTTTTAAAAATTAACGGATTTAAGAGGTTTAAATTCATAGGAGATCTTATTACTGATAGGAGTATCATATCACAAAATCCAGGTATTCCTTAAAAACCAAATATACCCCTTTGGCAATGACGGGAGTAATTTAAAATAGTTAACAAACTAAAATAGTTATCCAAATAATATATTATCCATATAATTCCCTATTTTGACATAAATATCGATTTTACTATCTGTCGATACCTAATTGTAAGGATATAGGAGATTTTGATTATCTACCTACCGGTTATCTCTTTTAACCCCTGAAATACAATGCCAATCGCCGTATCCCTTCTTTCCAAACCGGTATCTCCAGGGTTTGTTTAATTTTTCATTCTTCATTACAGACAGGGGCTCTATCGGTTTTGCAGACACGTCATCAAGGTCTGCAGTTTTGAATAACATAACCTGCCGATCAAAACAGTCTGTCTTGTTATATGAAAGTGGAAGTGCATTATGGATCTCTGATTTGTACAGATAACTATCAAGTTTTCTCCCATCCTGTACAGAGATCAGAAACTTAGAGATACGACCTTTGATCGTTTGAGATACCGATTGATTCAGATTGTCATGTGTTTTTACGTCAAAGGCAAGAATTTTTCCGCCTGGCTTGAGTACCCGTTTCCATTCACTGATAGCAACTGACGGCTGGAGAAGAGTCCATAAGACCCACCTGCTCGTGATAACGTCAAATGTGTTATCTGGAAATGGTAGTGCCTCGGCGTCTCCAACTTTCAGATCCAAAGGCAAGCCCCGTTCAGCTGCCTTACGTTCACAGACCGAGAGCATACCGGGAGAGAGATCAATACCAGAGACATCATGGCCCAGAGTTGATAGGATCAGAGATATCGACCCGGTCCCGGTCCCGACATCAAGGATTCGTTTAGGTTCTTCCCCAAGTTCTGTGGCAAGGAACTGTTGCCAGAGTTCTTCTTCTCTCTTCGTAAGCCCGTGCTCTGGATAATTGTCATAAAAAACACAATCTCTCGTCCACCATTCAGATATCTCTTGCTTATATTGCTGAATGGTGACTGATGAACTGTTATCTTCCATCTCATACACCGATCTTGATATCATCTGGCTGCGACTTCCACCAAAGGATAGCACTGGTTAAATGCATCGGATATATACCATCTACGAGTTTATCCATCACATGCTGACGAATTAGATCCTCTTTCTCTTTCGTCATAGTCGTGAAGAGGTTGTAGAAAACCGTGAACATTGTCATCATGTTCTCAGGCGAACGTCTGCTCTCGCTTGTGATAATCCTCACTTCCGGATAGATATTATTCTCGTAGAGAATGTCATATATCAATGGATATTCTGGAAACTGCGGCCGAGGCTTATCACCCACGAGAGTTTTCCAGAGATTGTCTTCTGTATGGGTGTTGTTTGGAATACTTGCACTCAGGCAGCAATATCCTGAAGAAACCACCTCCATTCGCTTTATCTGCTCAACAATGTCTCGAAACATCCAGATCACTGTTGATGATATTGCCAGATCATATGAGCCTGACATCGAATGTACATCTACATCCTGCCAGATAGAAGGGATAATATCAAAATTTTCAACTCCTGCCTCAAGAGCATTGGTCTTAATCTGGCTTTGCATCCCTTCAGCAGGTTCTACAGCAGTTACATGTGAGATGTTTTGCGCAAATGGGATAACAAAAGTGCCAGGGCCAGAGCCGACCTCTATCATCCGGCTTCCATCTGAAAGGACACCGTTTGAAGAAAGAATGCTGTGAACAGTCCTGCCATACTTGTAGTTGTCTGTCTTTCGGGACTCTGAATAATCTACAGAACGGGCTGTCCAGTCATCAATATGGTAATCTCTGTTCATCTGTGAGAGGCGGGCATCATAGATCTCCTCCCATTTCTTAACGCTCGGGCTGGTCATGAGACCCTCCACCAGAGAAGACCCATCTTTCCCTGACGCTCAAACATCCCGTCTTTTGAATGAGATGCCAGATACTCGTCAATCATTGCTTCATCTTCAGGCTGTACCTCACGATATTTTTTCAGACCCAGAATCATCATAGAACGGGCAGATTGCACCGTTCGTTGCATGTTCGTTTGAAGAACACTGACCTGGGGGAATATTCCTCTGTTTTCCATAATTCGTTTTACCATGATGAACCGATCCGCATCATCACGGGGAATCCCAAGTTTTTTATAAATCGGTTCAATCTGTCCTGATTCAAAGATACCATGTGCAATGGCACAATAGTTCCTACTAACACGCTGCATTCGCTCGATCTGAAAGAAAAGATCAGGAAAATGCCAGATTGCATGTGAGCAGATGGCAAGATCATATTTCCCAAGATGCTCTGTGATCGCAAGATCCTGCCATGTTTTTGGTATAAGAGATATATTTGAAATATTTCTCATTTTAGCCTGGATAAGCAGATTTCTTGCCATCTCACTTGCCGGTTCAACTGAAGTCACCGACCGAACCTCTGGAGCGAAGGGAATGGAGATCGCACCCGGGCCTGATCCGATATCGAGAACATCCCAATTCGGTTCAATCAGCCCCTCTTTTTCAAAATGATGGAAAATTTTTCTTCCGTGATCAAAATCACTATTCACAATAAAATCTGCATAATCTTCTGCACGACTGTTCCAGTATTCAGGGGTGCACCGCAGGCTCTCCTCAGAGCATAATTCAGCCCAGTTATCTTCCAAATCATCTGAATTTGTTCTCATGTATTGGTTCTCCGCAAATTTTTTCTTGGTCTCTGTTTTACCGAGCATTTTGGACAGACATGGATATATCCATCAGAATCAGTTGTCACATCTGCATGGACGCCATATACCTTCTCGATCATCTCACTGGTGAAGACTTCATCAGGAGGTCCGGCTGCTGACACTGTTCCTGAATCCAAAACAACAACATTATCAGCATATCGGGCAGCAAGGTTGAGATCATGAAGTGCGATAAGTGAGGTGATCTTTCGATCCTCAGTCACCTCCCTGATAAGATCAAATAGTTCCAACTGGTGCTGCAGATCAAGTGAGTTGGTGGGTTCATCCATGAGCAGGATCTTCGGATCTTTTGCAATAGCCTGTGCAATGGAGACCATCTGCCGTTGTCCACCGCTTAATTCAGTAAGGTTTCGCTCTGCAAGGTTCTCAATTCCCAGATCGGCTAACGTCTCATATGCACATGAGACATCCTCATCAGGCACCTTCCATTTGAGTGAATGAATTCTCCCAAGGAGAACTGCTTCGAGGACACTCATGACTACTCCTGATGGATTATCTTGGGGAAGGTAACTTATCGCCCGCGAAAGGTTATCTGGTGTGATCTCGGCAGTCGCTGTATCATCGAGGTACACCGCTCCCTTTGGTTTTCGAATTCCAGCAATGCAACTGAGAAGTGTTGACTTTCCAGCTCCGTTCGGACCAAGAATTGCTGTGATCTTCTCATCGGTTATGAGGTTGATATCCTCAAGTACCGGATGGGTATTGTATGCAAATGAGAGATCAACAACGTTCAGTTTCACCAGAACTCACTCCTTCTTCGAAGAATAAGATACAAAAAGAACGGAACTCCAATACACGATGTTGCAATCCCGATTGGAAAAATCGCTCCAGGAATTACAAGTTTACTCACAATAGATGAGACTGATAACAAAAGTGCACCTCCGAGTAGGGATGCCGGGAGGTAATACCTGTGGTCTTCACCGACTATCATTCGTGCAATGTGAGGTGCTACGAGTCCGATAAAACCGATAATCCCGACAAAGCAGACAGCGGTTGCGGTCAAGATAGATATCAGTACAAACGACTTGATTCTGAGCCGTTCTACATTCACGCCAAGACTTCTGGCTTTATTCTCTCCAAGACGCAATGCGGTCAGTTTCCAAACATCTCTCAGAAACAGAGGGACTACAATAACAAGGACAATACCGACAATAGCAACCTTCGGCCATGTTGCCTTTACCATACTTCCAAAAAGCCAGAAGACAACTGCCTGGAGATCTTCCTGTGTTGAGATATATTCCAGAAATGTGGTTAAGGCATTAAAGAGGAAAAGCAGTGCAATCCCTGCAAGAACTAGTGTTTCGGTAGTTCCTTTCTTGCGCCATGCAATCAGGTATATCGATATGCAACAGAGAATAGAGAAGATAAATGCGTTTAACGGAACGAGAAATTCATTTCCTCCAGGAATTATACCTACACCCAGAACAATTGCAAGAGCTGCCCCAAATCCTGCAGCAGCTGATATGCCGAGGGTATACGGACTTGCCAGCGGGTTGTCCAGAATGGTCTGCATCTGTGCTCCTGCAATTCCAAGAGCTGCTCCGACAAATACTGCCATGATCGCCATTGGAAGTCGGATAATCCAGACTATTCGGTTATTGACATCATTACCATGACCGAGTAAGGCCTGGAGTACTTCAGGTACGGTGAGCCATGCCGGACCGCTCATCACATCAACGGTGAATGAGAGAATGAGCGCGATAAAAAGAGCCAGAATACAAAAAAATTTGTGCGATGTAATCCCATGATACATCTCCACAGCGGTCTTTTTGACCGGTGAATCGGGTGTATTCATGATTACTTGGCAGGATCTAGCGTCCATACACCACTGAGGTCGACAGGCAGGTACTTTGAGAAGAACGTTTTCAGGTTCTCTTCTGGGTTTACATCCTTGAACTCTTCAGGGTACAGGGATTTTGCAATATACTGGAATGCTGCAAAGTCGATGATGTCTCTGCTGAGTCCATGATAAATACCATATATTCTGTTGTTTTTCGTTGCTGAGAGTGATTCCCATCCCTCACGGTTGAGGTAGGGAGCCAGGGTATCGCGTGCCTTTTGTTCTGTTGAATCAAATCCGAGTCTGAATGATGCCGGCTCTTTTGGCCAGTAAGATCCGGTGTAGATGATTACTTCAGGATCTTTCTTTAAAACAACTTCCTGACTGAGTGGGCCATAGGTTTTGATGGCTCCTTCTGCAATATTATCCCCATGGCACATCTCAACAAGTGCTCCCCACATATAATTTGCATAGGAGTTGGTCAGTTCACCTGCATTCTTTGATGCACATTCGATGTACACCCGGGGTTTTGGTTCGGTTATCTTATCAAGCCTTGAATTGACGATATCCATCTGGGATTTATAATCATTGAAAAGTTCTTTTGCTCGGTCCTCTTTTCCAAGAAGATTTCCCATGAGTTCAATACTCTTTTCATGGTTGGCAAGTGTTTCGGCATGATAATCCATTACCACGACCGGAATCCCGGCCTCCTCAACTTTTTTGTAAATTTCCACAGCGGAATCGTAGTTGTCTTTTGGAACAACTAATACATCGGGTTTGAGAGATACAACAGATTCAACATTCAGGTCTTTTCCACTGCCTACAACAGGGACATTTTTTAATTCAGGGACTGCTTCAATAAATTTATTCCATATATCTGCCCTGTTTACCTGAAGTCCATCATCAATGGCTGCAATCTTTTTTACTGCATCTTTTCCTTCAAGAGCAAAGAGTGTATAAAAGGGGCCTCCACTACCACTGTACTGAATGACCATCTTATCTACAGGTACTTTTACGGTGACCTGGTTTCCGGTAATGTCTGTCAGGGTCTTTTCTGCCTTCTCTGCGAAGCCTGATGAGGCAAGTAAAGAGATCAACAGAAGGGCAGTAACAATAATTTCAATATATTTCATAAGAAGCGAGAATAAATTTAAATTCTTATGAATAAAGATATTGTGATTTTGTTTTTTTATAATTTTTACAGTGATGGAATTACCCTGGTGCCACAAAAAGAGCAACAAATACGTTGACCTGAAGTTCTGGGTTTGTAGCAGAGTCTACAAAATGAGTCATATACCCAAATACCATGATCAGGAAAAAGAGATGTTATTACCGGTAGACCTGATAGGTTATCAGGCACTCGGTGAATCAGGTTCAACCATCCAGACACCACTCAGTTCAAGAGGCATGTATGTATGGTAGAAATCTTTCAAGTTCTGTTCCGGGTTCACATCCTTGAACTCTTCTGGATAGATTGCTTTTGCAGCAAACTGGAATGCAGAAAAGTCCATGATGTCTCGTGCAATACCGATGTAAACTCCAGATACACGGTCATTTTTAATGGCACTCAGACTCTCCCAGCCATCCCGGTGCTTGAATGGTTCAAGGGTGTCATGTGCTGTTTCATTTGTTGCAGTGAAACCAAGTCTGAATGATTTCGGCTCTTTTGTCCAGTATGATCCGGTGAATATGATAACCTCAGGATCCTTCTTCAGCAGGTACTCTTCATTCATCACAGCGGTCTTCTCAACTGCACCATCTGCGATGTTATCTCCACGGCTCTGATTGATGATTGCTCCCCACATATACTTGCTGCTGTGGGAGTTGGACATCTCTTCACGGCTTTTCATTGCGTTCTCATGATAGACCCGTGGTTTTGGTTTGGTGATGGCGTTGAGCCGTGATGTGACCAGGTCTCTCTGTTGCTTGTAATAGTTGAAGAGTTCGTTGGCTTTCTCTTCTTTTCCAAGGAGTTTACCCATCAGTTCGATACTTTTTTTGTGGTTTTCAAGTTTCTCTTCGTGATAATCAATAGTTACGACCGGGATCCCGGCATCTTCTATCTTTTTGTAGACATCAGGTGCTTCGTTATAGCAGTCCTTTGGAGCTACCACAACATCGGGTTTTATGGCGATTATTGATTCAGGATTGAGATCCTTGCCACTTCCAATAACCGGGATTGAATTGAGTTCGGGAACAGCTTCGCTGAATTTCTCCCAGATATCATATCTGTTGGTCTTCAGATCATCGCTGTCCATAGCAGCTATCTTCTTTGCTGCATCTTTTCCTTCAAGAGCAAACAGGGTATAAAACGGGCCACCCGATCCGCTCCACTGAAGAGCCATGGTATCAATAGGAACCTTAACTGTTACTGATCTTCCTAAAATGTCTGTCAGAGTGACGTCGGTTTTTTCTGCAACAATGGGTGCTGCAATGAATGTTATGAGTAATACCAGTGTTATTACCCACCATACACCTCTCTCCACGTTCATATCATATCCGTTTTGAAACTTAATATTAAATATCTTCTAAATTGTATCACTTTCTCAACTCATCATACATAAGTCAGATAAAAAATAGAATTTATTGGTATGGATAGAACGACTGCAAAAACAAGTGTGCAGAAGTACTGGAATCAGCACAGTAAGTATTATGATACAAATAAATTAGGCTCAGTAGAGGAATGCAACGCATGGAAAATGGATTTCAAGGATATTTTTGGTGATAAGCCACAAAAAATCCTGGATGTAGGGACGGGTACAGGTTTTATCGGCTTGCTGCTTTCAGAATCTGGGCATTCTGTTACAGGTCTTGATTTCAGCGAGCAGATGATGGAGTATGCAAAGAAAAAAGCCAGGGATTATGATATATCCTATACATTTGTAGTTGGTGATGCTGAACACCCGGATTTTCCAGATAATACATTTGATTCAGCGGTCTGCAGATATCTTCTCTGGACACTCCCAAATCCACAGATAGCCCTTACAGAATGGAAGAGAGTTGTAAAACCAGGAGGAATAATTTGTGTAATAGATGGCCAGTGGGAGTTAAAAGGAATAAAGCAGAAGATTTGCTCAAAGATGCTGAGGCTCTATCGGTATCTTTTCCTTCATGCAAATTTATCTGGTTCTTCTTACTCACATGATTTGAATTCTGCTCTTCCTCATTCTAAAGGAGTTCCTTTGGAAACTCTGGTTACATATTTTAAAACATCCGGTCTTGAAGATATTCGGGTAAAGGATTTCACTCATATCCGGCTGATTCAAAAGAAAAATCTTCCCTGGTTCCTGAAATATGCATTTTTTAATGATACATATGGAGTATGGGGACAGGTCGGTACAAAAAGCGATTCTAATACCGAAAAGATATGAATTTTTTGTGTAAAGCAGGATCTGGATCAATCATCATAATCACACAAAGAGATCAAATAGTATAACAAGATGTGTCTCAAATTAATATTACACCCATGAATTCAGAAACATCCCCTATTGATGAAGTAAAAACCAGGATTAAGACCTACTGGAATGAACGGAGTGAAACGTTTGATCAGGACATCGGACATGGAGCAGATGCAACTGAATCTGCTCTCTGGAAGAAGTATCTGTCATCTATAATCGGCACACAACCACAACAAATCCTTGATGTAGGCACCGGTACCGGGATGATTGCCTTGAATATGGCAGAACTCGGGCATACCGTTACTGGTATAGATCTTGGAGAAAGGATGCTTGCAATAGCCAAAAAGAAAGCAGAGACGAGAAGTCTTGATGTTTGTTTTACCCTCGGAGATGCTGAAAATCCTCTGTTTCCTGATAATTCATTTGATTGTGTCATCTGTCGTCATCTTCTCTGGACTCTTCCCCACCCGGACAAGGCTATCAGGGAATGGGCACGTGTAACCAGGCCGGGAGGAATTATTATTGCAATAGACGGGCATGCACAGCCAAGAAATTATTTCCCACAGTCTGATGAGAATAAGCCTGTAACTTCAGACCGGGAGAAACTCTGGCATCAGATGTACTGCCGGGAGGTTGTTGATTCGCTGCCATACCGGGAAAACCTGACCATTGATACGATAAAATCCCTATTTTCAGCAGAGAATCTTACTGATGTGAGATCGGAATACATTACAGAGATCTCAGAGTATCAGAAGAAGCTCATGGAAGGAGGAGATTCAAATGATCATGCAGAAGTTCAGATCATCAGTGGCAGAGTGAAAGAATAGAGTTATCCTTTAACGTCTTCTCCTTTTATACATCGTTTTCATAAAAACCCCAACGGTGCCCCGTTGGGGGCCCCTGGTAAGACCGGTGAAAGGACTTTTTCATACAAAAATTCAAAGTTGCTTGACATCAGCGTTTTTGGATCTCATACCTGCCAATATCAGATAATTCCTTTCAGGAGCAAAACCATACCTAATAATACGTTTTGCACATACGTATTACTACGAATTCTTACATGGAACCTATCCTTGAGATATCAGATCTTTCAGTCTCATTCCCTGGAAAAGATGGCCCTCTTACTGCCATTGACGATGTTAATCTTGTCGTCAGAAAAGGCGAAACATTGGCTGTCATCGGAGAGAGCGGAAGCGGAAAATCTATTCTCGGTCTCTCTATTATCAGACTGCTACCTAGCAATGCCCAAGTTACTGGAAGCATTCTTTTCAACGGGACCGATCTCCTCTCAATTCATCTCTCAGAAATAGAGTCCATTCGCGGAAGGACAATTGCCTGGATTCCTCAGAATCCAAAAACGAGTTTTAATCCATCAATGAAGATGTGGAAACAGATCGCAGAACCGGCGGTTGCTCATCTGGATCATTCATGGAAAAAGGCCCGCATATGGGCTGTAAAACAATTGGAAACATACAATATCCTCCCTGCAGAATTCTGGGCTGAAGAATATCCTGTCACATATAGCGGTGGAATGCTTCAGAGGGCAACAATTGCCATGGGAACCTCAACAAATCCTGATGTGATTATTGCAGATGAACCAACAAAAGGAATCGACAGGATAACCAAGGTAGATATTATCGAGAAATTTGTACGGTTGAAAGAGACTGGAATAACCCTAGTGCTTATCACGCATGACCTGGATTTTGCTGCCGATCTAGCTGATCGAATAGTTGTGATATACTGCGGTCAGATTGTTGAAATTCTGGATTCATGCACATTTTTGCAATCACCTCTTCATCCATATTCCAAAGGACTCATTCAATCACTTCCTCAGAATGGTCTCTCCCCAATACCCGGGACTGCTCCACCGATGCATATGCGTTTTTCAGGATGCAGATTTAGAGAACGTTGTACAGACCGGGTAGAACAATGCAATTGTGATATTCGATTATCCCCTTCAGGAGATGGATATGTCAGATGCATCAAGCATGATACGTGGAACCGGGTTGATTAAACAGTACGAATCTGGCATAGTTTCCAGGAGAAGAACGTACGCAGTTAATGGTGTTGATATATCGATTCAGCGGGGGGAGACGTATGTGCTTGTCGGCGAGAGTGGGAGTGGAAAGACAACACTCGGAAGGGTCCTTCTGCTTCTCATTCAGCCAACTGAAGGGGATATCATCTATAACGGTGTCAGTATTACCCATAAGAACCATTCCGAATTGATCCCATTTCGAAGAAAGATGCAGCTCATCCCTCAGCATCCGGAAGATGCATTCAACCCCCGGTGGAAAGTCAGCCGCTCGATCCTTGAACCCTATCGTCTGCACCCTGAATCGTTCCACCTTCAGTCGAAAGAAGAATTATTAACAGATTTATTACAACAGACCGGGTTGGATCCTGAATATGTGAACAGGTATCCTCACCAGTTATCAGGGGGAGAACTTCAACGTGCTGCAATTGCCCGTGTTATTGCATTAAAACCAGAATTTATCGTCTGTGATGAACCAACTTCCATGCTCGATGTTTCTGTCCAGGCCTCGATTGTGCATGTGCTAAAAGAAATCCAGAAAAAAGATGGAGTTGGTCTCTTATTTATTACTCATGACATTCAACTCGCCATGGTCGTGGGAGACCGGATCGGAGTCATGTACAAAGGACTGATTGTTGAAGAGGGATCTGACATTCTTAAAAGTCCACTCCATCCGTACACACAGGCACTTACAAAGAGTTTTCTTTCAGAGGGAAAACCCGATGAAGCACATTATGAATCAGGATGCCAGTGGCGTTCAGTCTGTCCCCAAACAGATGATCTCTGCCACACAATGCCGACATTACAGGCATATGGCCCATTAAAAATCCGATGCCATCATCCTGCCCGCTACTGCAATATTAGGTAACATAGGTTATTACGAATATCAAATAAATATTCATTTATATGAATTATCACCATCTTGTAGTATGGAGATGGCTAACCTTCTGACCTTCTTTTGTTTGGTCCTTCTTCTCTTCTGCAACGCAATAGCACTTGCAGATGGAGGAGGAAAAACACTTGACATTGCAGCCCCATGGGATGCAAAAACCACTGATCCTCATGTTAACGGGGCTATTGCCCAGCGTATGGGTGTGACCGAGACACTCATCGACATTAATGATAAAGCTCTCATTTCACCCGGACTTGCCACATCATGGGATGTTTCAGGCGATCAGAAGACATGGACGTTCCATCTGCGAGATGGAGTAAAATTTCATGATGGAACCCCTTTTACAGCCAAGGCAATGAAAAAGTCTCTTGAAGATTCCCTTAAGAAGTCCAAGACATTTGCAAGTGTTCCTATCCAGGAGATCCAGGCAGTTGATGACAAGACCCTGAACATTGTACTGAGTTCGTCTTTTCCATCTTTGCCTGCATATATGGCAAAAGGAGAGAGCGCTGCACTATCAGAGGCTACTATCGATCAAGGGGATATCTCAACCCCGTACTCGACCGGTCCATTTAAATTCAGTTCATTCACTCCGAAGGAGAAGTACGTAACCGTAAAAAACCCTGATTACTGGGGAAAAATCCCATCAGTCGATGAGGTCGTCTATCACGTTGTCCCTGAACCAGCGACCAGGTCGATGATGCTCAAAGGAGGAGACGTTCAGATCGCCCAGATTCTCTCTCCTGATATCACTGAAGAGTACAAGTCTTCAGGCACATTTACTGTTAATACTGAACCGATCTCGCGAGTCAGGGTTCTCTCATACAACTGTGAATCCGGTCCATTTGCAGATGCAGCCGTTCGTAAGGCGATGAATTATGCGATCAACCGTCAGGATCTTGTCAACTATGTTCTCGAAGGAGTCGGAGATCCGGCAACAAGCCTCTTCCCGCCATCTTTCTATTGGGGTAACAAGAACATTCAGGCATACCCCTATGATCCGGACAAAGCCAAATCCATGCTTGCCGAGGCTGGCTGGAAAGACAGTAACAACGATGGTATTCTGGATAAAGACGGAGAGAAGTTATCTGTAACGCTGGTAACCTACCCAGAGCGTGCCGAGCTTCCGCCGATGGCTGAGATCATACAGGATGAGGTAAAGAAGATCGGAATAGATGTTCAGGTTAAGTCGGTAGATATCGATACCTCTGAAAGTCTGAAGAACAGTGGTGACTTTGATATGTATCTTGGTGGACGATCTCTCATGAATGCCCCGGATCCTGACTGGGTGTTGATGGCAGATTATCACTCGTCCGGGACATTCAACAACGGATATGGGCCATACCACTGGAAAAGTGAGAAACTTGACAGTCTGCTTGGTGAAGCCCGATCACTTACCGACCAGGAAGCACGAAAGAAGATCTATGATCAGGCCCAGGAGATTATCAATGATGAAGCCCCGGTTTCATTATTAAGTTATTATGTAAACCAGGATGTCACATCAAACAACGTGAAGGGATACCGGATGCATCCGACAGAGTTTGCCTTCCATCTGGAAGATGTCTCCCTGTCATGACTTTTTTCACGTTACATCATGCGAACATACATTCTCGTTCGAGTATTACAGACAATTCCAGTTTTAATTGGAATTTCATTTGTGGTTTTTGCTCTTCTTCTTTTTTCTCCCGGAGATCCGGCAGTTATCAACCTCCGGGCAATTATGAATACCGAACATCCTCCTGACGAAGCTGTCGCTGCCATGAGGATCGAGATGAATCTGGATAAACCATGGTATATCCAGTATTGGTCCTGGCTTTCACGCGTTTCAGGAGGCGATCTGGGGTATTCGTATCAAAGTCGGAGAAGTACTATTGAAGAGGTTGGCAATGCATTTCCGGCAACATTCCTCCTTTCTACTCTTGCAATGTTTTTTTCCTGTATCATTGCAATTCCGCTTGGAATCTTCTCTGGAATGCGACAAAACTCAAGTATTGATCACATAACCCGGGCAATATCCATTATTGGTCTGTCAATACCTGATTTTTTCATAGGAATTATCGGGATTATGGTATTTGCTGTTTACCTGAACTGGGTTCCTGTTGCAGGATATGAAGGATTTGAATACCTTATTCTTCCTGCAATTGCCCTCGCAGTTGGAATGTGTACAATTACAATGCGTCTGATGAGAACCAGCATGGCTGAAGTACTTGAAGAGGATTATATCAGAACTGCAAAATCTAAAGGAATTTCTAATCGTCTCGTTATACAGCGGCATGCATTGAAAAACGCCATTATTCCAGTCATCACCTATCTGGGCACACAGTACGGGTGGCTATTTGGAGGTTCTATGATCATCGAGTCGTTATTCGCGATTCCCGGACTTGGAAGACTTTTTGTCGAATCTGCCTCAACCAGGGATATTATGGTTCTTCAGGGTTGTGTTCTTGTTTTTGCGTTGGTATTTGTCTTTCTCAATCTTGGTGTTGACATCTTGCAGTATATTCTCGATCCACGAGTGAGACCGGAGTATGAATAACCAATTTCTGATTAGTCCAATCATGGATTTTTTTCACGAATACCAGGCAAAGATACAACAAAAGCCACTCCTGCTCGCAGGTTTGATCATCCTAGCACTTATGTGCCTGGTAGCGGTATTCGCCCCATTCATTGCCCCCCATAATCCTGATCAGCAATCTCTGAAAAACCGGTTTTTAAGTCCCTGTCTGGAATATCCGCTCGGGACTGACCAGTTTGGGCGGTGTATTCTGAGCAGGGTTATTTATGGATCTCAGACCTCTCTCGCTGTTGCGGTAATCACAACAACAATTGTGGTGGCAATAGGATTATTTGTTGGACTGTATGCAGGGTATTATCGGAGGTTGGATGGCCTGCTTATGAGATTTACTGATATTATGCTTGCGTTTCCGTCCATGGTCATCACCCTTGCACTAGTTGGGATTCTTGGCCCGAGTGTGCCGACTATTATTCTTGCTCTTGCTATTCCGGGATGGGCAAAATATGCACGGGTAGTTCGTTCAAGTACGATATCACTCAAGTCGAGTGGGTTTGTAACAAGTGCACGGGCGCTTGGAGCAGGAGATCGCTATATTATTTTTCAACATATCCTGCCAAATTCATTGGCCCCGATCATGGAAATAGCAACACTCGGGCTTGGTGGGAAAATTATCTCTATCGCTGGTTTGGGCTTTTTAGGACTCGGGATTCAGCCTCCGACAGCTGAATGGGGGACGATTATGAACCAGGGTCTTCCATATATGAGCAAAGCTCCGCTCATCACCCTGTCAGCAGGGGTAATGATTGTCCTGTTTGTACTCTCAACCAACCTAATAGGGAGTGAGATCCGGGATCTGATGGATCCCAAATCTGATTCGATTGTTTTTTGAGGTTTGATTGGGTGATATCCAATTTTTCCCAAGCGATCAGGTGGTCCTAATATCAGGAATTACCGTCGGATATCCATCAATGTCAATGACCCTGACAGGCAGACCATAGACCTCTTCTATCATCTCACCGGTTATCTCCTCTTTATTTCCACAGGCAAATATCTCCCCATCTTTTACAAAGAGAAACCTATCGATAAATCTGAAGGCCATATTGAGATCATGCATCGTCATTACAACAGCCATCTCGTGTTCTCTGGTAACTTGCTTCATGACCTGTAAAATCTCTACCTGATTATGTAGATCAAGGTTACTTGTCGGCTCATCAAGCAGCATAACCCTCGGTTCCTGTACAAGAGCCCTGGCAATTGCAACTTTCTGAAGTTCTCCACCACTCATTTCGTTGATAAACTGTAATGCCAGGTTTTGAAGACCCATCCTGGAAATGGCTGCATCAGTCTTTTGGAGATCTGTTTCTGACAGGGTATACCCAATATATGGATGTCGGCCAAGCAGAATTGCATCAAAGGCCGTAATTCTACTGGTTTCAATCCGTTGAGGAACATACCCAACCTGTGCTGCAATCTCAAGAATCGAAGAACTTGTAAGATCTTTTCCATCCAGGTATACTGAACCTGAAGATGGGCGAAGGAGCATATTAATGCATTTGAGAAGAGTTGTTTTTCCAACCCCATTGGGC
Source organism: uncultured Methanospirillum sp. (assembly GCF_963668475.1). Classification (GTDB taxonomy): domain Archaea; phylum Halobacteriota; class Methanomicrobia; order Methanomicrobiales; family Methanospirillaceae; genus Methanospirillum. The sequence goes on along the minus strand of NZ_OY764544.1, from coordinate 3,725,292 downwards.
CCCATTATACCTAAAATTTCATTTTTATCAACGGTAAAATCCACATTTTTCAGAATCTCTTTGCTTTTGTATGAGAAGGAGACTCCGTCTATGTGAAGTATCACCTTGACCACCCTTTTAATAAAAGGTACAAAAACAACGGAACTCCGAGAAATGATGTCAGAATAGAAACCGGCAGAACAGTTGGAGCGAGAATAATCCTGGCTACGGTATCTGACCCAAGGAGCATAATTGCTCCGGCAACACATGATCCCGGAATCAGGTATCTGTTATCATCACCGATTATTCTCCTGACCATATGTGGAGCAACAAGTCCGACAAATCCGATAACACCGAGAAATGATGTTATAATTGCTGCAAGAAAAGATGCGGCTACCATCCCAACAAGCCGTACTCTCTTTACATCAACACCAAGGCTTTGAGCTGTCTCATCTCCTGCATCAATTGCGTTAAAACTCCACCTGTGATGATAAAAATAGATTCCAACAATAACTATAACGATTGCCATCAGCCATATTTCATCCCATCCAGCTCTAGACAGATCTCCAAACGTCCAGAATATAATTGATGCAAGTTCGATATCTGATGCAAAATATTCGAGAAACATTCGTGCTGCAATAAACAGACTCCCTATTGCTACACCTGCTAGAACCATGACCTCTGGGGATGCTGCCCTGTAGCGTGAAAGCACCAGGATCATGACTGTTGCAAGAAGACTGAAAGCAAAGGCAATAACTGTTGTCAGGTATGGATTGAGAATTGTAATTCCGTCTCCGACTTTTCCAGAACTTAAAAACATTACCGAAAATGCTGCACCAAATGCTGCAGCACTGGATATTCCCAGGGTATATGGCTCTCCAAGGGGGTTTCGCAGGATAGACTGCATGGCAACTCCTGCAATGGCGAGTCCTATTCCTGCAATTATTCCAGCGATTACCTCTGGAAGCCTGATATCCCAGATGATTGTATCCCAGTTTTCTGTAACCGAAATACCCATAAGAGTTTTGAGGACTTCATCAGGAGGAATAAAAACAGGTCCAACTGATATTGAGAGTATTACAATGAGAATAAGGAGGAGACAACCAAGAAGAATAGCACGGATCTTTGATCGCGTGTATCGTATATACGCAGTTGGATGCGATCCATCGTTGAGATGCATAATAGCACAAAAAGAAAAATAAGAAGTCCTATACGTCTAGTTTGGTATAGGCAAGATTGTCATACTGCTGATTCAGTTCACTAAAGAGTGGATTTCCAAGGAATTCGGTGTAGATCTCATCTGCCTTCTTCTTTGGATCAATGTCAGCAAACTTATCGGGATATAATACTGAACCGATGTAATACGCATTGGCGAGTGGAGTTTCCATGTTTGCATAACTCCAGACGTTTGGCAGTGTTGCATACACCTTTCCATCCTTGACTGCTTTTAGATTCTTATAAGCCGGGTCGGTTTTCAACTCTTCAATTGCGGTCTGTCCGGTTTTTGCATTACCAAGAGTTGCGAGGTCTACAAATATCACATCTGGATTCCACTGGACAATCTGCTCTTTGGATACTGATCCAGATGATGGAGATCCCTGGGCTACATTCTTGGCATGAACAAAGGCCAGGCCTGGATCGCTTCCTGATGTAGATTCAAGTCCGTGAGATCCCTTGTATGCAAGCCCTCCGATATAGACCGTTGGTTTTGACGAGTTATCCACTGAAGATGTCCGATCATTGAGATCTGCGAGCGTCTTTTTAATGTATGAGATCAGTTCTTCTGCACGCTGACTATTGCCATTGATCTCTCCAAGCATTCGTAAATTCCGGTATAATGCTTCACGGTCCTTCTCTGTTCCCATTCCGCCTTTCAGGATGGTGACAACCGGAGCATGCACCTTTGCAGAGAGTTCATCAGCCTCTTTCGCCTCTGAAATATCTGACTTGTAAACCAGATCAGGATTGAGGGAGACGATTTTTTCTTCATTCAGGTTTAATGAGGCTACTTCAGCTACAACCGGAAGAGTCTGGAGTTGGGGATTTACAAGTTTATATGCAGCACCAGAGAGTGAGGGTGTAGTAGAGGCGTCATTGGCACTCACAGCAATAACAGTGCCGAGATCATCAAGGTAACTGAGGAATCGTGTGGCCATTCCGGTACTTACAACCGCTGCCGGAGGAACTGGGACAGTAACAGATCTGTCAAGGTCATCGATAATAGTGACAGTCTTATTCTCCCCAAATACTGGACTAATTGTTGTTATTATCAGTAATAATAGCAAACTTATAGCAATATTTTTAGCACAAATACATCCTATCTTCATACAATTCTAAAAATAATATAATCCCTGAATATTTATCTTAATGGGTATAAATTCATTCTCAATTGTGAATTCCATTATTTTATGCCCGTTTTTCATCAAATATCTGCGCTCATTGTCAAAGACTAAAGATATATATTTGTAATAATTTGAGTAATATTCCTGAATGTTAAAAATGAAGGCAATTTATGGCTTTCAAATATAACCTTCTCTCGCGCCGTTTTTTACGCATCTATCGAATTTATATACTATTTTTTATTACGTTTATCACAATATGTCTAAGAATCTCGCAAGTTATGATGAGGCAGTTCGATTCCACGGACATTCATGTCCAGGACTAGCATATGGATATCAGGCTGCATTGTATGCAATGAAAGAATTACTCTCTGATCGGGCAGCTGATGAGGAGATAGTTGCCATTGTAGAAAATGATGCATGTGGTGTAGATGCCATACAGGTTATGACCGGATGCACAATCGGAAAAGGGAATCTTATCTATAGAGATCTAGGAAAGCATGCCTGGTCGTTTATTCTTCGTGATGGATCTGATGCTGTTCGTATCTGTACAAAACCAGAAGAAGCAATGAATCATGATCAGGAATCTATAGATCTTCGGGATAAGGTATTTGGAGGGACACCAACTCCTGAAGAAGAAGCAAAATTTCATGAACTGATGGAGAAACAGGTGCAGCGTCTTCTCTTATCGAGGCCTGAAGAAATTTTTACACTGAAGAGGATTAAACCAGATATTCCGGAAAAGGCCAGGTTATTTGATACGGTACAATGCAGCGTCTGTGGTGAAATGGTGGCAGAGCACCGTGCACGGCTTATGAAAGGAAAACCAGTATGTCTGACCTGCAATGAAGAGTACACCCGTGGGTGGTGATATCAGATATCTTCACAATTTCGGTTCAGTTTTTTCAGCATCTATTCTTCAGGATAGATTATCTCACCTGGATAATCACCATTTTACTAGAGTTGGAGGCCCTTATCATTTCATAATAATTTCTCATATAATTCGCATATGGAGTGAAATATAGGGAATATTAACAGTGTTTATCAGAATAGTAACGACGGTTCATTCAGTTTTTGCATTATTCAAAGTGTAAAAAAATTGAATTTATATCCAATTTTCCGTAAATTATGGGATGATTCATCGTAAAAATGCCACTAATAGAAAAAAACTATTTGAAGTGACAGTACTCTGAAATTGTACACATCAAATATTCGTATAAATTTATAATACAAAATAGCAATTTTAAAATATTTATCCTTCTACATACTCCAATACGTTTATCAGATAATTCAAAATTACTCCAAATTTCATCCTCCCCTACTGCACTAGAGATTGATGTGTAACTGGTTAAAGTATGAAATAATTTACGTTCTCTGATAGATGGTATGCAATTGAAGATTCTAGAAGTATAGAGTTTGGTTTTATTATGATAACAAAATTGAGATTTATTCGTATTCTTGTAGCTTTGGCGTTGATTGGATCGGTTGTTCTCCCGATATGTGCAGATGATTCCTATCCACGTACTGTCACAGACCTTGCAGGTAGAACAATAACTATCGAAAAACCAATTGAGCGGATTATTACAAATAACCCTGATAACTCACGAATCGTCATAGCTCTTGGCGATGGTGCAAAACTCATAGCATCAGATGAATGTACAATTGGTTCTGGATGTTCCGGTTGTATATGTCCATTGGATTCTAGTAACAAAACCATCTGTGATGCCTGTTGGAGCGGAGTTGTTCCAGGCGGGTTGCAGAATCTTCCTATGACAAATACCCGGTATACAAGCAACCAGGAACAGATGGCTGCATTAAAACCGGATCTGATCCTTATGTCATCTGAGAAGGATGCTGATAAGACCCAGGAGCATGTCGGAGTTCCAGTCTTTGTGGCTGCCCCTGATTATACGATCGATGGAATGAAGAAGCATATCACTGCAGTCGGTTCTGTACTTGGAAAAGAAGAAAAAGCACGTGATTTAAATTCATTTATTGACAGTGAAGTAAAAAAGGTAACTGATATCTCAAGTACCATTCCGGAAAATGAAAAGAAGAAAGTGTACTTTGCAACAAGAGGGGCAACAAAGGGCTTTTATGATGCAAAGGAAGGGCGAGACTTCACCAGAACCGACAATAAATATGAACCAATGACTCTTGCAGGAGCAGTTAATGTTGCTAAAGATGCTGCAGACGGAAATGTAAATGTTGGAATTGAACAGATCATTGCCTGGAATCCAGATGTTATCCTGATTGCAGCATCTACCCCTGAAGATTCAGGCGTTGACTTTATCCTAAAATCTCCTGAACTTCAATCGATAAAAGCTATCAAAGAAGGAAAAGTCTACAATACGTTCTATCCGAACTGTCGTGGATCCCCCCATGATAAGAACCTGATAAACATGTTTTACATTGGAAAACTGCTCTATCCTGAAAAATTCAAAGATATTAACATTGATACAGAAGGAAATGCCATCATGAAAAAATTCCTTGGTGTTGATGGTGTCTATACTGACTATGCCAACTATCTGCAGTTTCCAGTCAATCAAAAAGTATGATGGACCTTATCAATTACAATGAGATCTGGCGGATTGTCCACCAAAATGATCGATCAAAAGGAGTAGACTGGGATAAACGAGCCACCTCTTTTTTTAAAAGAGTATCAAGATCTGAAGAACCTCAAAAGGTGATATCTGCTCTTAATCTTAAGAAAACTGACTCTGTTCTTGATATGGGTGCAGGTACTGGCAGGTTTGCCGTTCCGATAGCAAATCATGTGTCTCATCTTACTGCACTTGAACCATCATCCGGAATGAGTTCATACCTTGAGAAAGGGATGCAGGATGCTGGCCTGACAAATTATACACTTATCCGGAAACGATGGGAAGATGTTATCGTCAATCAGGATATCCCTCTCCATGATGTCGTTTTTGCATCCAATTCACTAGGGTTTTCTGACCTATCTGCAGGTTTGATGAAACTTGATGCTGCAGCTAAAAGAGCAGTTCATATCTTGTGGTTTGCAGGAAAAGAGCGTCATCCAATGGATCCGGACCTTGCAATGCGGCTAGGTCGGGACGGGAAAGGGAGGTTTTGGCCTGATTATCTTTTCATAATGAATGTTCTTCACAATATTGGAATTTATGCCAATGTTTCGGTTGAACCCATAGTAACAAATCAGGTCTTTGAAGATTTGGATGATGCTGTATCCTGGTTAAGTGACCTGAATAATATCGAACCTGATAAGATATCGATTATCAGAGAATATCTCTCAGAGACCCTGAAAAAAACCAATGATGGACACCTCTCAATGAGTAGAAGTGGATGGAGAGCCAGGATCTGGTGGGAGAAGGGGATCTGTGCCGAATGAAAAACAGCTACGAACCGGTTTCTGAATCAGCACTTAGACATCGTAAAGAACGAAATGAGCGGCTTGAATCTGCCAAAAAAGAATATCAGCGACTCAGGTTTCGCAAAATTGGGTTTCTCTGGGGAATTCTCGCACTAATCATTTTGGCAGTCGGATATATTGTTACCCTGGGTCCTCTAGGATTAACTATTCCACAGGTGTATGAGACACTTCTTGCCCGGTTTCTTCCCCAGTTTATAAATCTGGATCCAGTTCTTGAACAGGTTGTCTGGAACATCAGGTTTCCCCGGATTCTGGGCGGTATTTTTGCTGGTTTTGGATTTGGAATCTGTGGATGTGTGATGCAGGCAGTTTTAAAAAATCCTCTGGCTAGTCCTTTCACTCTGGGAATTTCTTCTGGAGCACATTTTGGAGTTGCAATCGCTGCCGTTTTTGGTATATCTGTCATAGGAGGAGCATATCTCCTTATTGCTAATGCATTTCTGTTTGCAATGCTCTGTTCCTTGTTTATTGTTTCACTAGCTGCCTGGAAAGGAGCTACATCAGAGACACTAATCCTTGCTGGCATTGCAGTGAATTACTTGTTTTCTTCTCTCTCTCAGTTAATGGCATACTTTGCCAACGATGAACAACTCAGACTCATGTCATTATGGGGTATGGGAGATCTCTCTGCTTTTTCATGGAATAAATTTGGTCTGTTTCTGGGAATTTTCATTATCTGTACTCCAATTCTTTTATCCAAAGCACAGGATCTTAACCTGATGACCATCGGTGATGATTCAGCTAAAAGCCTAGGAGTAGATGCAAACCGTGTTCGGATGCTGACAATGATGGTCTCTTCTGTTCTTATTGCAACTATTGTATGTTTTACCGGCACTATAGGGTTTATTGGGCTTGTATCCCCTCACATTGCCCGAATGCTCATCGGAACCGATCACCGGATCCTGATTCTGGCATCAGGTGTACTGGGAGCGTGCCTTCTGATAGCTGCCGATGCTATAGCAATGAACATTATCGGCCCTACAATAATTCCAACAGGAATTATGACAGCACTTCTTGGTGTTCCCTTCTTTATGTACCTTGTACTGAAAGGAAAAAGAAAGGAGTTTTGGCAATGAAGATAAAACTAGATGTTAAAAACCTGGATTTTTCATACCCATCCAGAAAAATTTTTTCAAGGATGTGTATGAGCATACCGAATGGTACCCTGGTTTCAATTCTTGGTCCAAATGGTTCTGGTAAATCCACATTTCTGAAATGTGTAGATCGTATCCTAAATCCCCAGGATGGAAAAATTCTGATTGATGATAGTGATATTTCTTCGCTAAACAGAATAGATCTGGCCAAAAAAATATCGTATGTACCTCAAAGTTCAGTCAGGGTTTTTCCCCATTCGGTATTTGATATGGTCCTGATGGGTCGACGGCCATATTTGGGCTGGGCGAGTTCTGGAGAAGATGAGGAGAGGGTATGGGATGTTGTCAATCTACTTGGTCTTGAGGAAATTGTTCATTACCAGTTTAATGAACTATCCGGGGGTCAACAGCAAAAAGTGCTCATAGCCAGAGCACTTGTTCAGGATACAGATCTTATGCTACTTGATGAACCTACCTCAAATCTAGATATCTGGCATCAACTCGATGTGATGTGTATTGTCTCTCGTCTGGTTTCCAGAGAGGGTATAACCACCCTGATGGCGGTTCATGATCTCAATATGGCTTCACGATACTCAGATCTGATAGTTCTTATGAAAAATGGTTCGATTCATGTTGCCGGATCTCCAAATGAGGTGTTAACTCAGGAAAACATTGCTGAAGTGTATGGTGTACAGGCAGAGGTTCAGATTCCTGACAATGGAAAACCTTTGATAATTCCCCTCCAGCAGATCCAGGAGAATAATACATCAGATACTCCTTCCGACTGGTATACCCATAATTCAGAGAGGATAACAGTTCAAATGTAAGATCTCTCATCAAAGAATAAGATTGGAATTCATAAAGAGCTTACCATTGAATAAAAATTCGTAGTTCTTTTTTTAATCAAAAAATATGCGATGTGAGTTTTTTTAAATTAGTTTTCCTAAAGTCCATAATTATACTGAACGCCAGAAAGCTATGTGAATGAGGAGAAACATTTCTGACATTTTACGTTTAATTTCCCATCTATCCCATTAGTGAGCAAATTCAAAATTGTATTTCTGTCGCTCAGTATATTAAGCAATACCTGGATGATCTGTATCGGGCGGTAGGGTGAAAAACCGGAGACCCGATTTTGGTTAGGACGGCGCTTTCCGTCCTATGATTTCTACATTTGATACGATTAATTGTAAAAATATAGAGATTAATCTTCTTTTATGAACATAAGGCGAATTAATAGGCTTATAAGAGAGGAGTATGGTATTCAGGTCATGACCATTCACTCCAGCATCGCCGACCTCCCGTCCAACATAATTTAAGTGGACATACATACCCCGAAATAATATTCCCGGAAAAACACAGGTATGATTTCCCCGATCACATATGTTTTTTTCGCTAGATAACAGTAAAGAATAAAGAATTTTTACTTGTCCCTATTTCGTAATAAAATCGCAATATTCTTAACACTTAATACTCAACTCATATGTGTTGATGCTGAGTATCAGCATGGATTGTAGGAGAAAGTATGAAATTAGCAATTGCAGCAATTGTTGCACTGGTTGCCCTTGTGGCAGTAACCGGTTTTGCAGCAGCAGACAGACTTCCAAACGCAACCCCTGAGAATCAGGTTTTTTCCATTGACACCGTTATCGATGCCACTGGATCAGTTGACGACAAAACTACCATGTCATGGGTTATTGCAGGACCCGGGTCAATTCCTAATGGAATTCTCGGCAGTGGTAAAGTTATTTCTGACGTGACCTTTAAGGATGCAATCCTCACCAACGGTGGGAAGCTCGCTGAGAACAAGAACTTTGATTTCAGCTCAAAGAACATGGGAAGCGGCCTTTACAACATTGAACAGCAGAAGGTCCTGACCTATGCCAGCACCGAAGGTGCACACCTTGTCGGTGAAGAGGAGTACACCCTTTCAGTTGCAGGCAACTATGCATCTGCATCTGACAACATCCGCTGTGTCTTTTCAACCAACCATGGCAGCATTCTCCCAGCATTCTGCAACATCGTCTCTGCAAAGAGCAGTCTTGTTAACGTAAACAGCGCTCAGGTCTCAACCAAGGGTCAGATCCGTGCAGTCGCCGAGACCGGTGATGTACCAGCAGGCCTGAACTACCAGATCGCTGTTACTCCTGATGCAAACTCCGGTAGCGGCTTTGCAGAGGGAACTGTGAAGACCGTCTTCGCAGGCAGTATCATGGAAGCCCGTGATGGTGGTGCAGAAAACTATGCACGTAGCTCCGGTGCAACCTGGAACAAGACCGCAGCAACCAACAGCTGGAAAGACAACACCGAAGTCACTGGCGGTATAAAGACCATGCAGAAGGCCTTTACCTACCAGTCTGGATTCAGGGTATAATCCAGTCAGATTTCTGGGATAAATACAGTACTCTTTTTTTTAGGTGATCATCGTGATACCGATGATCTCCTCCTACTACATTTCAAATATTTCCTGATTCATGCGTACATACACAGGAATGATGAATTGTTGACAGTCTGATACACGGATTGTATTCGGACCCATTATCTGAGTATAACCATCTAGAAAAAATCACTTCAGATTAGACAGAATGTTGAATATAAGGCAATATGTTTTTTCTTTTCATTGCATTTTATTAGAGGTGCAATTTTTGGCAGATTTCCCAATTACAGCAGTAAAAAGAATTGCATACGAAAACAGGGCAGAAAGTGAGCTTAGATGTAGCCGAACTCCTCGTTTCAATAACTGAAATGTACACCGGTAAAATTTCAAAAACGGCTATTTATAAACCGCTCTTGCAGGTCTGAAGACGATAAAGACCGAAGACATTGAGATGGCCTTATCAAACATCTAATTTTTTACACCATAAGGGGACCTGATATCCCGGTCCGGACAATATCTGACAGGTTTTCTGCAGTCAGATCCCGTATTCTGAAGTATGTTGCATGAGAGTGTTCTGCAATGATCTTACAGAACCCAAGCTGAAGTCCAAGTCCGTCTTTCTGTTCTTCTGTGTCTATAACTAGAGTTTTTATACAGGCTTCTGCCAAATCCTCAGATACAGCGATAATTTCAGACTTAATCTTTCCACCAGCACTCACATTCGCTCTGCCATCTGAGATCAGGATAAGAATGGGAACAAGCGAGGGATATTTGAGCCTCTCGTTCATCAGGACATGAAGTGCTTTTGTTAATCCTGAAGCCAGGGGGGTTCTTCCACCGGTGGGAAGTTCACATAGTCGTGCATATGCAAGATCTTTACTTGAGGAGAGTGGAAGGATGAGATCAGCCTGCATTCCTTTGAATGCAATCAACCCGACCCGATCCCTGTTCTGATATGAATCTTCAAGAAGTGAAAAAACAGCCCCTTTTGCTACTTCCATCCGTTTTTGAGCACCCATGGATCCTGAAGCATCAACAACGAACAGACATGCTGTTGCAGTCTTCCCCACCCGGAACTTTTGCAACAGTTCATCCTCCCTGATGACCACCGCCATTTCTTTCGTCTTCCTGCCGTGTTGTAGAGGTGCAACAGCACGAATGGTTGCATCGAGAGCAATATCCCTACTCTCCTTAATCTTGGAGCCTTTTACATACTTTCCTCGTTGGTCCGGGCCTGAAGTTTCAAATCGTCTCCCCTGTGCATATCTCTCGGTTGTCTTCACGACATCAGGAGACGTTACACGTTTTGCATCTATCGGCGATCCGATGGCATGTACAGTACTCTCTACATTATCAGAGGACGTAGATGATGTGGACTGATCATTTGATGATTTTTCTGTCTGCCCGGATTGTGATTGTGATGAGTTCTTGGTGTCTGAAGACTCACCTTCTTCTTTTGGTTGATCATGAGGTGTCTCCGGTTCATTCATCAGATCATCAAGGCGATCATGATCGATCTTTGGTTCTTCGAAAGGTCTTCTCCTCATCCGGTGAGGAAGTGCAAGTTCAATTGCCTCTTTCAGATCCGCCCTGTTCACCGTCTCACGGCCTTCAAAAGCAGCAATAGTCCGTGCTGTTCGGACTATGGTGATCTCTGCCCGGTGAGTCTTAACTCCCATCTCAATACAGATCTCGACAGCTTTTCTAACCAGGTCATCAGAGATGGTTACAGCATTAAGCACCTGTTTTGCCGCTTTGATCTTCTCTACGAGTTCCTCCTGAAAATTCTGGTATTTTTTATGAAATCCCCAGGGGTCAACAAGATACTCTTCAGCAGTCCTGACTATCGCGATTCTGTCATCCGGATTGTCGAGTGTCTCAACTGATACCTGGAGTCCGAACCTGTCCAGAAGCTGGGGTCGTAGTTCTCCTTCTTCCGGATTCATCGTACCGATAAGGATGAACCGGGCTGAGTGAGAGAATGAAATTCCCTCTCTCTCAACGGTATTGACCCCCATGGCAGCTGCATCGAGCAGGAGATCTACAACGTGGTCATCCAGTAGATTGACTTCATCGATATACAATATCCCACGGTTTGCATCTGCAAGAATTCCGGGCTCAAGAGATTTTATTCCCTCTTTAAGTGCAGACTCAATATCAATGGTCCCGACTACCCGATCTTCAGTTGCACCGACCGGGAGATTGATAACCCGTACCTGTCTTTGAATACCGGCAGGAAGGAGATGGGCCTCTCGTTTTGTCTGACAGAGTTCGCAAAGTTCATCCGGAACATCTGGATCACAGGAGAATGGACACCCTAAAACCACCTGTATGGATGGCAATATCTCTGAAAGTGCCCTGACCGCTGACGATTTTGCAGTTCCTTTCTCTCCCCTAATGAGAACACCACCGATAGAAGGATTGATGGCATTGAGAATAAGGGCTTTTTTCATCTGGTTCTGACCAACGATCGCCGTAAACGGCATGAGAGGTTTTTTGCTATGATGGGACATATGGAGATTTCACCGTGATTATTCAGGTTATCTTCTTACAATGATCCACGTGGCAATTATGATTTCATCATACTGAATAAGATGAATCGGATTTTTGTATGATACTATCTATTGTTTTATTACATGTTTATGCTAATGATCTATTCAGGTAGAAGAAATCGGCAATGGAAACTGACGAGGTGAAACTGAGCCTCATGTCATACCGGCACTGAAGCATCGTGGAGCATACATGAAGATAAGCGGAGTCGTGTGGGGCGGTGAATTACCGCTTCTGAACCAGGCATGTGAAGGGCAGAGGATCGAGCATGCATTTTTTACAAGCACATCGGTACGGGACGAAAAGACACGAATTATGGCGATAGAGGATCTGAAGAATGCAGATCTCGTGTTAATTCATCCTTCCCAGGATGTTATCTGGGATGAGATCATACCACAGATTCCAGCAACCACTCCCATTGTTCCGTTCGGATATGATCAGGAAGGATTGGCAGTTGCTACGGTTTCAACCAAAGTAGCCGCGACTGCCAGTGCATATTATGTGTACGGAGGAGCTGAAAACCTGGATTCCATGATCAGGTATCTTAGGTCTGAACTTTTTCATGAATCACTATCGTATGATCCTCCAAAGCCCACCGCCTGGGATGGTATCTACCATCCTGATGCCGATGGGATCTTTACTGATCCTAAAGAATACTTTTCATGGCGAGGGAAAAGACATAATAGTCTCATTGGGATTCTGTTTTATCGATTATACTGGGCGAATCGCGATCTCCAGGTTATTGATGATTTAATCAGGCGCCTTGAACAGAACCATGATGTAATCGCGGCCTTCTGTATCGGAACCGGGGATGTGGATCTTGGTGCACGTCCTGGCGATGAGGTTATCAGGGACTATTGCCGTGATGTTGATATTCTTGTCAATCTCCAGTCTGTCACGATCTCAAAAAATCCCCAGGAAACAGTAAAAATTTTTTCTGTTCTCAATGTTCCGGTTATTCATCCGCTTATCATTTATAACCGAACTCATGATGAGTGGCTTTCTGAAAGTTCTGGTCTGACAGCCTCCGAGATCGGCTGGGCGATTGTGGTTCCAGAATTTATGGGTATGACTGCAATGATCCCGATTGGAACCAGATCAACTCAAGAACCCTCATTTGGTCAGACAGAATGGCATGAATCAATACCTGACCGGATGGAGGACCTCTCAATGTTTATCACCCGGTGGATGGCACTCAAGCGAAAGAAACCCCAGGACCGTAAGATCGCGTTTATTCTTAACAATGCTCCCTGTTCTTCTATTGAAGCAACTGTAGGGACTGCTGCACATCTTGATGCTCTGGAATCGGTAGCCCGTATCCTCTCTGATCTCAAAGATGCAGGATATGATGTAGAGGTTCCGGTAAACGGAAAAGAACTTATTGATACAATTCTTCAAAAAAAGGCGCTATCTGAGTTCAGATGGACCTCGGTTGAAGAGATTGTTGCAAAAGGCGGAGCACTTGATCTCATTGGCCCAGATACGTATCTGCCCTGGTTTGACGAATTGCCAGGATCACTCAAAGATCAATTGGTAGAAACCTGGGGAAAGCCACCTGGAGAAGAAAAGGATGGAGTTCCTCCCGGAATGGTATACCATGCTTCAATGGTTATTACCGGTATTCGTTATGGAAACGCTGCTATATGCACACAACCCAAACGAGGGTGTGTCGGAGCCCGATGCGATGGGCAGGTCTGTAAAATTCTGCATGATCCTGAAATCCCACCACCGTATCATTATTTTGCAACATACCGATATCTGACAGATATCTTTGGTGCAGATGTGCTTGTTCATGTTGGCACTCATGGAACGCTGGAGTTTCTGCCTGGTAAATCAGCAGCCCTCTCCTCATGCTGCATACCAGCAGCAGTTCTGAGGCCGGTTCCTCTTCTCTATATCTACAACACCGATAATCCACCTGAAGGAACCATTGCAAAGCGAAGAACGCCAGCTACCCTGATTGGTCATATGCAGTCTCTGATGAGTGAAAGTGGATTATACGGAGAACTCGCTGAACTTGCTGACAGAATTGATGAGTACAACCGGATAGCCCTCTCTGATCCTGCTCATGCACATGCACTTGAGCATGTGATCATCGATCTCATCACGAAAAACAGGCTGGATTCTGAGATCCGTCTCGAGCAGATCAAAGCTGAAGGAGGAGGGATGACAGAGGTGATAGAGGCTGCTCATGAATCCCTAACGCGGATCTATAACAGCCAGATACCTGAAGGCATGCATATCTTCGGTCAGATCCCTTCGGGTGAGAAGAAGTCTGCATACATTGGCGGGTTGCTCAGGTTTAATGGGGACCTTCGAAAACTCATCGTTGATCTGATGGGTCTTGATCTGGTTCCAAAAGCTGGCGAACTGGCTCTCCTTAAAATGCTTGATGAAGCAGGAAAGAGATTTGTTCATGCTCTTCTCTCCGGGCTATCACCCGAAGATGCAGCAGTATCTGCTCTTGGTGAACGTCTAAAAAATCCTGCAAGCCCGCTCCTTGAATCTGTAACAAACAGAATTTTAGACATTTCAACAGCAATTGAGGCTTCAGATGAGAAAACTGCGTTGCTCAGGGGATTGAATGCCGAATACATAAAGCCCGGACCATCAGGTCTTATCAGCAGAGGTAAGACCGACATCCTCCCGACCGGGAGAAATTTCTATAGTCTGGATCCATTTTCAGTTCCGACCGAGGCTGCTTTCAGGGTTGGCAGAAAGCTTGCTGAAGTTCTTTTGAAAAAATTCCTTGATGAAGAAGGGAGATACCCTGAGACGATCGCGGTATACTGGATGGCTTCTGATATTATGTGGTCTGATGGTGAGACGCTTGGAAAACTCATGCACCTGCTTGGGGTCGAGCCAGTCTGGCGTCATGGACGGGTTACTGGAATTCGTCCGCTGTCATTAGAAACCCTGAACAGGCCGAGGATCGATATCTCAATCAGGGCCTCTGGCATCCTTCGTGACTGTTTTTATAACTGTATCGAACTGCTTGATGATGCGGTCTGTATGGTTGCTGCACTGCCTGAGCCTGATGATCTGAATTATGTCAGAAAGCACCAGAATGTCAGATCTGATGAATCTGGTAGCAGACCGGAGAGCCGGATCTTTGGAAGCCGGGCCGGAACGTACGGGATGGGGGTAAATCTTGCACTCTATGCTTCTGCCTGGAAAGATGAGTCTGAACTTGCTGATATCTACATCTCATGGAACGGGTATGCCTATGGCCGGGACAGATATGGAGAATCAGCCCATGATAATCTCATCGAACAGCTCAAGACCGTTGATGTGACCTTCAATAAGACTGCAACCGATGAGTACGATCTGCTGGGATGCTGCTGTTACTTCGGGACACATGGGGGGATGACCATTGCTGCAGAAACGGTGCAAGGCCATAAAATTGCAACCTATTATGGTGATACCCGTGATCCTGATTCTGTAGAGGTCAGGACTCTTGCAGAAGAGGTGACCCGGGTAGTTAGAACAAAACTTCTCAATCCCAAATATATCGATGGACTCAAAGAGCATGGTTATGCCGGAGCCAGTGAACTCTCACGAAGAATTGGGAGAGTGTATGGATGGGATGCAACAACCGGTCAGGTTGATGACTGGGTATTTGATGATATTGCCAGGACGTTTCTGCTCGATGAGGAGAACAGGAAGTTCTTTGAAGAGAATAATCCGTATGCCATGGAAGAGATCGGCAGACGACTCCTTGAGGCCCATCAGCGAGGAGTCTGGCAGGCTGACCCTGACGTAATAGAAGGGGTAAAAGAGTCGTACCTGATGACAGAAGGGTTGATGGAAGACCGGATGGATGGCTCCGGAGGTCAGGTTCAGGGTGGATCGATTGATGTGTACACCATGAATGATATCAAAAGCTGGAGAGAGAATGTTTCGCATAAAAAGGTTGGAAATAAACCGAAATAATCGGATAGAAATAAAAAAAGGCATCAATATGCAGGATAAAGCAATCTAAATGTTATAGTTTGATTTTAGATAAAAAGCACCCCTATTTGCCTGATTTCAGAAAGTACAGCTTGAAGATCCATTTCCCCTAAAAAAAGGAACTATTTAATAGCCTATTTTTCTAAAATACCGGATATTTATAACAAATATCTTGTACCTGTTGTAAAATCGAATTTATGTAACCCTTTCTTTAAAAAAAGCCATAATATCGTTTTCTGAAGGCTATGATATGATTGATAAAAATGAATCCATCATATTGGTCGGATGAGCCCAGAATAATGGCATAGCGTCCTTCTATGAAAATGCAATATTAGCCATATTTTTCTATCACCCTGGCTCAATAACTATTATCACTAAGCAGATTCTGAAATTACTGTTCAATGTATTCCAATTCGATCATTTGATGTGAGATTATATTCAAGTAATATTTAGTTATGAACGAAAACCTTTCTTATGATTCTGAACACTACCGAGCAATGGCAGCAGAATATGATACACGGATTCCAATAATCCTTCCAGGTCATTCTCTCTTTTTCGATACATGCCTGTATCTCATCCCATCTGGCCCGGTATCAATACTGGAACTTGGATCAGGGACAGGATATGCAACAAGTCTTATCCAAAAAGAACGTCCTGATGCAATAATATCGGGAGTTGATCATTCTCCTGAAATGATATATTATGCAAAGGCAAAGTCTAATTTGCATGATGTTCAGATTCATGAGCAGGATATTCGCGATGAATGGCCTGAACCGGCATATGATGTCATCTTTACAACTCTGTGTCTTCATCATATTCCCAGGGCAGATCGCAGAAAGACATTAGATCGGATATTTCAGTCATTAAAACAAGGGGGTATCTTTATCTGTGGAGATATTATCAGATGTTCATCTCAGGTGGAAGAAGATATCTATACTGCACGATGGCTAGAAAGAATGATTGTACATGGAGTTGATCAAGAAGCAAGAAACCATATGGCTGCCTCACGAAATCAGAATCTTCCAGAAATGGAAACTCTTGATTCATTTATTCAAGCACTGAAAGAGACAGGGTTTTCAACAGTCATGATTCCTTACCGGTATGAAATATCAGCAGTATTTGCTGGTAAAAAATAATATTAGACTATGTATCAGAATATAGCCGGGATTAAGTGATGGATGCACATTTAGGGATTATATATGGTCTCCCATCTTCTTCACGTACAACCGATTCTACTCCGTAGACCTCTCTGATACTATCCGGGGTTAATACCGAAAACGGCTCTCCAATCTGGAAAACCATTCCATTTTTGAGCATGAGAATTCGATCTGCATATCTTGCAGCAAGATTCAGATCATGGATAGCCATTATCGCGGAAATTTTTTCCCTTTTCACAAGTGAATGAACTATTTCCATGGTTTCTAGTTGTTGTCTGATATCAAGATTTGATGTCGGTTCATCTAAAAGAAGAATTTGTGAATCCTGTGCAAGAGCACGAGCAAGAACCACCTTTTGTTGTTGACCTCCACTCAGCTCTGTAAAATCTCTCATTGCAAGATCAGTGATGCCCACAATATCCAAAATGTCAAGGGCCTTTTTCACATCACTTTTACTACTTCTCCATCCGCCATGCGGTCTTCTGCCCATAAGAATTGTATCAAACACAGTGGCAGGAAAAGGGTTTGTTGAATTTTGAGGTACATATCCGATATTGCGTGCAATGTCCATCTGATCCATCGTTTTAACATCAGTTCCGCCGATTCTGATATCCCCGCTTTGAGGAAAGAGAATCCGGTTAATACACCTGATCAATGTTGATTTTCCTGCTCCATTTGGACCAATTATTCCAAATATTTCTGATTGGTTCAATTCTAAAGTTACATCATTTAGAATCGTCGAATTTGAATACCTGAAAATAATGTTGTTCATTGCCAATATCATGATTTATCGTGCTCCACTGAGCAGAATAGAACTCATTTACCAATACCCCTTCCGTCTCCTCATAATGAGATACAGAAACAGTGGTATTCCCATAAAAGCTGTGATAGCCCCAATTGGAAGTATTATAGGAGGTATAATATTTTGAGCCACTACATCTGCTCCTGCAAGAAGTAAACCTCCGATAAGAGCAGAACAAGGAAGAACATAGGTGTTATCTCCTCCAATTACCATCCGGGCAATGTGGGGTGCAACTAATCCAATAAATCCAATGGTTCCGGTAAATGAGACAATACTTGCAACCATAAGGCTGGTTATCACCATAGACAGGGTCCGAACTCTGTTAACATTAATCCCCAGGCTTTTTGCAGTCTCATCACCAGAACAAATGATGTTGTAATCCCATGATTTCCAGATGAGCAACGGAAGACAAACAGCTAGGACTGAAGAAAGAACAAACAGTTTGTCCCATGAGGCACGCCCCATGCTCCCAACCATCCAGAATACTACACCTTTAACAGCTTCAGGATCAGCAAAGTACTCAAGCAGGGTTACGGATGCTGAAAAAAAATACATCAGGGTTATTCCGGTAAGTATCATAATCTCCGGAGTTGCTCCCCGATGTTTAGCCATTCCAACAATGATCATCGAGGAGAGAAATGAGAATACAAATGCATTGCCTGCAATTAAAAAATTACCCAGAAATCCCCATCCCAAGATTATGGCAAGAGCTGCACCAAATCCGGCTGCTGAGGATATTCCAAGTGTGTAAGGACTTGCAAGCGGATTTTTCAATACTACCTGCATTACTGCTCCTGCAATACCAAGACCCATTCCGGCAAGAATTCCAAACAGTATCCTCGCAAGTCTGATGTTCCAGACAACCTGCTCAACAAGTTCATCTGGTTGTGGTAAAAATTGAGGGAAAAAACGGTGTAATATTACCGAATATACTTCCCATATTGAGAGATCGATAATTCCCATGTTTGTCGCAATTCCTATCAACGCAATGAGAAGAACAATGAGAAACAGAATATAGAGAATTTTTCGACCAATAAATGTCTGGTATTCAGTCTCAACTTCATTAATTGTTGGATTCATGACATATACCGAAAAAAAGGAGGACCGGATTATTTCCAGGTAACATATGTTCCACAGTTTTTCAGCATCCAGTCGTATAATCCAGAAACCCCATAGAATTCTTTCAATATGTCATTACACTCTGATTCTACATCCAGATTCTTGAATGCATCTGGATGGAATATCTTTGCAAGATATAAGCATTCACACAGTCCGGTTGCTGGATCCCATCCGGTAGCCCATCCTTTTGTTCCGTAGACCTGTTTATTTTTAACAGCTTTTACTGATTGCAATGCTGGATCTGATAAAATCCCGTCTATACTTCCGTGTGTTCCGTCATCTTTTTTTGTTCCGGCATGAACGAGAATGATATCAGGGTTCCATTTGACAATCTGCTCCTTGGATACATCCACGCCCCCCCATCCTGCAGAACCGGCGGGTAGATCTTTGGCTACATTAATACCCCCAGCGATGTCAATAGGCTGATAAAATGTTGCCGTTTGTGTTGGGGAAGCTAGGCAGGCAAGATATACCCGGGGCTTATCCTTGTCTGCGATTGTGGAGGTTACTTTTTCGATACTATTAATCTTGTCATCACTGTATTTTATCAGTTCTTCAGCCCTCTTCTGGGTATCACTACCCTGTAAGAGTCCGATAAGCCTCCATGTCTCATATGCTCCATCATCATGGTCAAAAGAAGCTACCTCAAGAGGAGCAGCATAGATAAATGGTATCTTTGTATTCTGAACAAGACCCTGGGCAATTTCTTTAGTAGTAAAAAATCCCCCGTACATAGCGTCAGGTTTCAGGGAAAGAATGCCTTCCGGAGATGGTTCCTGGCTAGTACCAACTGTTGGAATCTTATAGATTTCAGGATGAGCTTCCATCATGACATCCTTACTCTGATTTGAAATTGTACATACACCAACAAGTGAATTGACAGCATCCAGCTGTATAACCGGACGTATTGAGCCTAAAAAGGTGTCAACAACATGAGTTACAGGAGTATTAACAGTGACTGTGACGTTTTTATTATCCACAACGGTCATCTGTTTAGCATTTCCATCTAAAATTGCCTGAAGTAATTTTACATCAGCTTCATTTATAGGGCCGTCATTATTAACATCAGCAAATTTTGTTTTTTCTTTGGTTCCATCGATGATACCCTGTAAATAGGTCAGATCACTTCCATCTATGATATCATCCATGTTTGCATTTCCATATACACTTAAGGTAAATTCATACCCTGAGGCCGGTGAACATGCAATGCAAGCACAAACTAAGAATAATATTAAGCCAAATTCGAAACGCATTCGTATCATCCAAACCACAATGAGATGCTAAAAAATCATCAACATCACATTTATGATCTTATATCAATTTAAATTGGGATAAAATAAATTTGTCCTACGGCATAAATTATTGTATAAATTATATGCACATGGTTTGGCAATTTTTTTGAGTGAAGATTATGAATTATATGAATCCAGGAACATCTGATGAACTTCAAATTTCTCATAAATCCCTGAAATATTGGGCAGATCTTTGGAAGGGACAATTAATCCAAAACTTGAAGTGCCAGGAAAATAACGAATTTGCTAATTTCTGGTCATCAAGAGAGAAAGCAAGAGAATTTTCTAATAAAATTCAGAGCCAAATCAGTTTTTACAATCCAATTTTTGAACAGATACGGATTAAACCCGGGGATAGGGTTCTTGATATTGGAGGAGGGCCGGGAACTATAGCAATACCTCTTGCCCGTCAAGGTGCATTTGTTACTGTGGTAGAACCTGCTGAAGGAATGTCTGCAATCCTGACTGAAAAGATCCAAAAAGACCAAACTTTAAACATTTCTATCATTCGGGAGATGTGGGAAAACTTCGAAGCAGAACAAACTGGTGAATTGTATGATCATGTCATCGCCTGTTTTTCCCTTGGAATGCCAGAAATTAATAAGAGTATTAGAAAAATGATCTCTGTATCCAGGGGAAAGATATACCTGATCTGGTTTTCCGGATTATCATCATGGGATCAGATGATGATGGGGATTTGCAATAATACCTGTGGCCATGGATATTGTCCTGGGCCCAAAAGTGATCTGTTATACCATGTTTTAAGTGAAATGAAAATTTATCCGGATATTCTTAATATTCGACAGGAATTTGTAGAACGGTATAATTCATTAGATTCTGCAGTATTACAATTACTACATCGGTGTAAGATAGACTATCCGGGAAAAGAAGAATTTGTAAAAAAATGGGTTCAAACGAAATTTATAATGGAGGATGGAACCCTTTTGTGGAAATCCCAGGTTACGATCAGCATCATCCAATGGGATAATCTCGAAAATTAATATTATTATAACAAACAATTCCACATATTTTGTAGCACAAATTCAGTTTCAGGTAACTGATATTAACCATCGTAGAGGACAGTATTAACTTAAGAGTAAACAATCTGCGATTCTACATATACTTTGAATAAACTCATACAGACAGGTATTATACAATTCAATTTCTTTTCCGTGAGTTTACTATGTTTCAGAATACATCTACAGACTAATAAATATGATCTTCTGTGTTATGAGTGAGTGAGTTTTTATCACATTATCGTAATACTACAATTAATTCTGTAATATTTATAATGCATAACATCGCAATATCGTACCCCTAATGGTATCAAGATACTCAGAAATGAGAGATGGTCAATGATCTTCAAACAACACCCAGTTCTGGAAAAAATCCTCACCAACCTCCTGATCCTTGTTGGTTCGGTTTTTCTGCTCTCCATCATTGTCTTTGTTTTTGCACGGCTTTCCCCGGGAGATCCACTGCAGGCATTTTATGGCGATGCCATAGAGTCTATGGGACCGGTGGAACTGGATGCCGCCCGGGTACGGCTTGGTCTGGACACCCCGGTATATATTCAGTATGTCCACTGGCTTGCCAATGCCGCAACCGGGGATTTCGGTCTTTCCCTACAATACAAAATCCCGGCAATGGATGTCATTTCGCCCTTAATCGCCAACACGCTGATTCTTGGGGTTACCGCGTACGTACTTGTTTTTACATTGGCCATCCTCGTCGCAATTGGCTGCGCCTTGCATGAAGACGGACTCTTTGACCGGATTGCCTGCCAGCTCGGTACAATGATCTATTTCATTCCCGCGTTCTGGCTTGGTCTCTGTCTTGTACTGATATTCAGTATTAATCTCAACTGGCTGCCCAGTAGCGGTGCATACGACTTTGGTATGAGTGGGAATCTGGTAAACCGTATACAGCATCTCATCCTGCCATTAACCGTCATGATTGGATCGCATATCTGGTATTATGCCTACATGATCCGGAATAAACTGCTTGATGAAAATCGTAAGGATTACGTCCTTTTAGCCAAGGCAAAAGGCTTAAGCAGATCGGAAATTATCTGGAAACATTCTCTTCGAAATATCGCCCCGACCATTATCAACCTCATGGCTATCTCCATTCCCCATGTATTAAGCGGCACAGCTATAGCAGAAGCCGTGTTTAACTACCCTGGAATTGGAAACATGGCAGTTGTGGCAGCAAAATACCATGATTATAACCTTCTTATGTTGCTCGTACTGATCTCTGGATCGGTTGTTATTATCGCCAGCATTGCTGCATACACGATCAATGAATTGGTAGATCCACGGATGAAAGATACGGGGGTGACAGTATGGGAGAAATAGACTCATCATCTTTTGAGATTGTCGGTGGGGGATATAACAAACAGGATGAAATTGTCCTTAAAAAAAGTCTTCTTCCAACACTTAAGAAACTGCCGTGGCTGTCCATCATCGTTCTTTCTATAATCGTATTTGGGTGTATCTTTGCAGACCACATCAGCAATCATGACCCAACGATGTATTATCTCGACCACATCAACGAACCCCCAAGCCATGACTTTTACTTTGGAACGGATTCAATGGGCCGGGATCTATACTCCATCATCTGGTATGGGGGAAGGACCTCTCTAATGGTTGGTATGTTTGGAATGGTTTTAGTCACCCTGATGGGGATAACATATGGCAGTATCAACGGAATGGCCAACACCCGGGGAGATCTGCTTATGCAGCGGATTGTGGAAGTATTTCACAGTATTCCGACTCTTCTCCTCTCACTCCTCCTGCTCGGAATCATGGGGAAACAAAGTATTCTCACACTTACGGTGGTCATTGCAATAGTGAACTGGTTTGCCCTTGCAAGAATTGTCCGCAGTGAGGTCAGACAGATTCGCAACAATGAGTATGTCCTTGCTGCAAAAGCTATGGGCTCGGATTTCCCGCACCTGGTCAAGGTTCATCTGGTCCCAAATATCATACCGGCGATAATGTTTGTGGTTATCTCAAGTATAAGTGCCTGCATCACAATGGAAGCAACGTTGAGCTTTCTCGGACTTGGCCTTCCACTGGATATTCTCTCATGGGGAAGTATTCTCTCACTTGCCAACCGTGCCCTTCTTACCAATACCTGGTGGGTAATTATCTTCCCGGGAATATTCCTTATTGTCACCTTGACCTGCATCACCTCAATTGCAAATGCTTTTCGTAAAGATACGAATAAAAAACAGAACAGGCTTTGAATATCTTGCGCCAAATAGTATTATTATTTTATTAAATCATTATAAAAAATATGGGATAATGGCAAATATTTTAAGAATATTTCATAACACATATAAACTTAAAAAAGAATTACAATTGCTTAGTAATACGTTTAAAGAAAATGTATTATTAATGCATGCCATATTTTAGTTTCGTGTGATTAAAATGATTTGTTCGAGATGCTTTAACGCTTATGATTTCAGTTCAAATCGGGAAAAGAAGATTCAATTGGTGATGTAATGAAACAACAAACCACATTTCTAGCATTATGTATTATTGTTGTCCTCTGCCTGTTGGCAGCAGGATGTTCAAGTACCACTAAAACCGGTACCAGTACACCTGTCACAAATGCGACTTCTGGAGCTAGTGCAGCGGGGATGAACAATACCCTCATGTACGCGGGAGAGAGTGCGGCTACTATTAACCCTGTCCTTAAAACCGGATCTGAACTTACTGACATAATCTTCTCAGGCATGACGAAGCTTGATGCCAATAGGAATCCTGTCGGTGATCTGGCAGAGAGTTATACCTATGACAAAGACAAGAAAGTCTACACCTTCAAGCTTCGTAAAGGGGTGACCTGGCATGACGGGCAACCCTTCACATCTGCCGATGTGGTCTATACGTATGACACGCTGATTCACAACACCAACATCACCACCACAATCCGCAGTAACTACCAAGATATCCAATCGGTCAGCGCACCGGATGATTACACGGTTGTCATTACCATGGCCAGGGACAATGCTGCCATGCCCGGCTACTTTACAATGGGGATTCTCCCCAAGCACCTTTGGCAGGGCCAGGATGTCATGACCTCTCCTTACAACCAGAAACCAGTCGGAACGGGAAGGTACAAGTTTGTCAACTGGGATACCGCAGGCAAAATGATCACGGTGGAGCGCAACACGAACTACTATGGTCATGTCCCGAAGATCGAACGGGTTATTTACAAGACTGTGGCTGTGGAAGGGGTCAAGGCAACCATGCTCCGGACTGGTGAGGCAGACCTTGCATGGCTGAATGCAAAATATGCAAAAGCGTTCCGTGACAATCCCAATTACAAGAACATTGACTTTAAAACCTCGGATTTCCGGGCAATAAACATGAACTTCAACTCTCCATTCTGGCAGAGAAATGGCGACTCCATTGGTGTGTTAAACTATGCCATTGACAAAGAGGCCATTGTCAAGAGTGTGCTCGATGGGCGCGGTTTCCCTGCCTATAGCACTATCCAAATCGACGCATATGGCGGAAATACCGCAGCAGATATCTACTCCTATGATCTGATCAAATTTGCTGCCGAGATGGAGAAACTTGGCTGGAAGAAAGGAAGCGACGGAATCTATGAACGCAATGGCCAGAAGTTCCACTTCAACATCCAAGTCACCGAAACTGAAGAAGAACGTATTGATATTGCCAACCTCTGCTCCCGGATGCTCAAAGATTCCGGTGTTGAGATGGAAGTTATTCCCATGGCAAAAACGGACTATACTAAAGACAACGGCTTCCTTGTAGGGAACGCGGTAACGTTCGATCCCGACATGGTATATTCAAGTTATGTTACCAATGCAAGCGGCAATTCCATGAAATACTCCAACCCCGAGGTTGATGCACTCCTCGATCAGGCCAGACATGAACTTGATCCAACCAAACGCAAGCAGATTTACCATGAGTTTGAATCAACGTATGCAAAACAGCCGGGGATGGTCCTGGTTGTTTACACTGATGGAGAGTATGTCAGTATCAAAGGACTGAGCGGTCTGGATACCACAAGGACTCTTGGTCACCACGCTGTGGGTGTCATGTGGAATATCGAAGAATGGACTCTGTCCAAATAATTTTTTTGAATTTATGAGAGTGGTGCAATACTCCCTCAAAGGAGGATATTTTGTAACATATATCAATTAAAAGTACTTTTCCCCATGTGATCAATATATAGTCAATGTATAATACACGGGGTCGAGATCTTGAGCAACTTTTCCTCCTTCCTGAAAATATGAAGGATTGGATCCCGGATGATGATTTCAGCCTAATTTTCCTTGATTTGGTCTCAATATTAGATCTCTCTGCATTATATAAAGAACGTCGTGAAGATGGTCAAGGGGCAGCTTTTTACGATCCAGAAATAATGATTGGATTGGTTCTCTATTCATATTTTGCTACTATTCAGGTGTATGCCAAACCTGAATGAATATCCCCTTTTTCTGAACACCAAATAAGGGCCTCATCTGGCATTCAAGGATCACCTATAGCCGCCTGCACTAATCCATCAATTACTAACAGATTATTATTCTGCATTGTGGAAACATAGCTGCGAATTCTGGAAAATGCCATAGCACCGCCTTCACTTCTAAATAAACCCGAGATTTTCATTTTAAGTTTGGCATTCGTACATCCCGTTCGGCGAGATTATTATCGAAAGGAACATAAGGTTCATGAACAAATCGAAGTATTTCTTCATGATGTGCTTGCATTCGCTCAAGTAGGTTTCTTACAAATGACTGTTTCAATTTCCCCCGAGTTCCAGTTATGCGGATTGGAGGTGGATTTGCTTGTAGACCTTCAGTGATCAATTCCAAGTATTGCTCATTAAAAAACTTGAGAAGGATATTTGGTACTAACTCATCCTTTTCAGTAAATATCTGAACTGTCTTCTTTGTTTGAACCAAGAGAGTTCTCCTTTTACCTGGCCATTGTTGATGTGTTTCATCATTAACCCGAGTTAGTTCACGCAGAATATGCACATTACAAAATGCATGTTTGCAGGGATACTTCGTATATGAGTCCCAGAAATCGTGAACAGCAACCCCCAAAAAAGAAGGCAATACCCCGAGTGCATCAATGCCTTCATGGCCCCTTCTTCAGAAAATACCGTATAATGTCAGGTTATTCGTTGAAACCACATGAAGCCAGTATTTTGTCTTTCCTACCTTCATACCGGTTTCATCAGTATGGATTACAGGAGAATTAATCAGCAGATATTGTATTTGCTCTTCAAAATTTTCAAGATTTGAACTAAACCAGTTGATCATATTGATGACTGTTCCCTGACTCATTTTACATCCATAGAGATCGTAGAGGATCTGAGTCAGTCGTTTAACGGGGATAAGTTGATAGACCGAAAGATAAGTGACATATGCCGTGATACGAGGGCCATACTGAATTTTTTGAGTTATATGTCGTGGATATTTTCCATCCGTCACCGAATGACAATGAGGACAGAAATAAGAATGGAGATGGTGGGCTATGTATTTAATTTGTATTGCAGGAATCTCAATTTCCTGTCTTTCTTCGATGAAATTTGTCAATTGAGTTTGAACTGTACAACCACAGTTTGAACAAATGGAAGGTCTATGTTCTATGACAATATCCGGATTTTCTACAGGAATTATCGTTATTCCGGTATGGCCCTCTTGTCCTCCCGGTTTTTTATTAGTCAGTTTACGAGAATTTGGAATCTTTCGTTTGTGGAAAGGGTCTTGTGAGGGAGGAATACTGCTATTTGAACCATTAAGATTTAGCCGATTTTCTAATTCTTGTATTTTTTCTTCTTATTTTAGGATAATGGCCAATACCCGGGGAGATCTGTTCATGCAACGGATTGTGGAAGTATTTCATAGCATTCCAACTCTTCTTCTTGCACTTCTCCTGCTCGGAATTATGGGCAAACAAACTATTCTCACACTTACAGTGGTATAGCAATCGTGAGCTGGTTTGACCTTGCAAGAATTGTCCGCAGTGAGGTCAGACAGATTCGCAATAATGAATATGTCCTTGCTGCAAAAGCTATGGGCTCGGATTTACCGCACCTGGTCAAGGTTCATCTGATCCCAAATATCATACCGGCGATAATGTTTGTGGTTATCTCAAGTATAAGTGCCTGCATCACAATGGAAGCAACGTTGAGCTTTCTCGGACTTGGCCTTCCACTGGATATTCTCTCATGGGGAAGTATTCTCTCACTTGCCAACCGTGCCCTTCTTACCAATACCTGGTGGGTAATTATCTTCCCGGGACTATTCCTTATTGTCACCTTGACCTGCATCACCTCAATTGCAAATGCTTTCCGTAAAGATACGAATAAAAAACAGAACAGGCTCTGAAATTTTCACGTGTCTGATGGGTTTCCCTTTTTTTAATTAGTTTAAAAAACATATACGAGATGCATATGTTTCAGAATATTTTCACAATATCTATAAACGTTAAAATGAATTACAATTACTGAGTAATACGAAATAAAATGACGTATTATTAATGCGCAATCTATTTCGGTTATCGTATGAATAGAAAAGATCTGTTCAAGATGCTCTGGCGTTTATGATTTCAGTTCGAATCGGGATAAAAATGATTCAATTGGTGATGTGATGAAACAACAAACCACATTTATTGCATTATGTATTATTGTTGTCCTCTGCCTGTTGGCAGTAGGATGCTTAAATACCAGTAAAACCGGGACCAGTGCACCTGTTGGAAATGCGACTTCTGGAGCCAATGCAACGGGAATGAGCAATACGCTCATGTACGCTGGAGAGAATACGGATACCATCAACCCGGTTATCAGTAGTGGAGAGCTGACTGAGATTATATTCTCAGGCCTGATGAAGTATGATGCCAACGGGACTCCTGTTGTTGATCTGGCAGAGAGTTATACCTATGACAAAGACAAGAAAGTCTACACCTTCAATCTTCGCAAAGGAGTGACATGGCATGACGGAAAGCCATTTACATCTGCTGATGTGGTCTATACGTATGACACACTGATGCATGACACCAACCTCTCTTCCAGTGTGCGCAGTAACTTTAAAGATATACAATCGGTCAGTGCACCTGATGATTCTACGGTCGTCTTCACCATGGGCAAGGACAATGCCGCAATGCTCGGCTATTTCACAATGGGCATTCTCCCAAGCCATCTCATGAAGGGCAACGATCTCATGACCTCCCCCTATAACCAGAAACCGGTCGGGACTGGAAGGTACAAATTTGTCAACTGGGATACAGCAGGCAAAATGATCACGCTCGAACGCAACACGGCATACTATGGCCATGTTCCGAAGATCGAACGGGTTATTTACAAAACTGTGGCGGTAGAGGGAACCAAGGCTACTATGCTCAAGACCGGTGAGGCAGACCTTGCATGGCTGAATGCAAACTATGCAAAAACATTCCGTGATAATCCCAACTACAAAAACATTGACTTTAAAACCGCCGATTACCGGGCAATATCCATGGACTATAAACTTGAGTTCTGGCAGAAAAATGGCGACTCCGTCGGTGTATTAAACTATGCAATTGACAAAGATGCCGTTGTCAAGAGTGTACTCGATGGGCGTGGTTTCCGTGCCTATAGTCCTATTCAGATCAATGCATTTGGTGGAAATAAAGCAGCAGATATCTACTCCTATGATCTGAACAAATTTGCTACCGAGATGGAGAAACTTGGCTGGAAGAAAGGAAGCGACGGAATCTATGAACGTAATGGCCAGAAGTTCCACTTCACCGTCCAGGTCCGCGATTATGAAGAAGAACGTGTTGATATTGCCAACCTCTGCTCCCGGATGCTCAAAGATGCCGGTGTTGAGATGGAGGTTGTTCTCGTCACGAAACTGGACTATACCAAGGGATTCAACAGTTTCCTTGCCGGGAACGCGGTAACGTTCGATCCCGACATGATTTTTTCAAGTTTTGTTACTAATGCAAGCGGTAATTCTATGGCATACTCCAACCCTGAAGTTGATGCACTTCTCAATCAGGGCAGGCAGGAACTTGATCCAGCCAAACGTAAACAGATTTACCAGGAGTTTGAAGCAGCGTATGCAAAACAGCCGGGGATTGTTCTGGTTGCATACCTTGACGGAAACTATGTCAGTACCAAAGGACTGAGTGGTCTGGATACCACAAGAACTCTTGGTCACCACGCTGTGGGCGTCATGTGGAATATCGAAGAATGGACTCTGTCCAAATAATTTTTTTGAACGTATCTGACGCTAATCTAAAGTAGATTGATTTTTTTACAGTGATACATGAATCTGGGAGGCATGAATCTGAATGGACCCTCTTTTACAGCTTGAAAATTTATCCCTGAGCTTTGATACCCCTGAAGGTGAAGTCCAGGCAGTACGCGGTGTGAATCTTATCGTAAATAAAGGTGAGATTCTCGCCATTGTCGGAGAATCCGGCTGCGGAAAAACTGTTATGTGTCAGTCTGTACTGAAACTCCTTCCTGGGAATTCCCGTATCACCTCAGGTAAGATCATTTTTGACGGGACTGACATCACGCAGTATTCCGAGAAAAAAATGCGGGAGCTTCGTGGGACTGCATTTTCGATGATCTTCCAGGACCCGATGACAACGCTGAACCCGACGATGCCCATCGGCAAGCAGATTACCGAAGCAATTCATCAACACCGTAATGTCAGTAATGAGGGGGCTAAATCTCGTGCTCTTGAACTTCTCGACCTCATTGGTATTCAGGATCCGGTTCATCGTTTTGATCATCAACCGCACTTCTTCTCAGGAGGAATGCGCCAGCGCTGTGTACTTGCCATTGCGCTTGCGTCAAACCCTAAACTAATCTTTGCCGATGAACCGACAACAGCCCTTGATGTTACAGTTCAGGCGAAAATACTGAATTTGCTTCTGGAAATACGCGATAAGACCGGGGTTGCAATTGTCTTCGTCTCCCACGATCTCGGTGTTGTTGCTCGGATTGCTGATCGTGTTGCAGTCATGTATGCCGGAAAAATTGTTGAGATAGGGACAGTAGAAGAGATATTTTATGATCCCCGCCATCCCTACACGTGGGGATTGATGCAGGCCCTGCCTTCCGTCGCCAAAGAAGGCCATCCTTTGAAATCTATCCCAGGATTACCACCGATTCTTCTTAATCCTCCCAAAGGGGATGCATTCGCAGAACGAAACGAGTATGCGATGAAGATCGACTATGAGAAGATGCCGCCAATGTTTCAGGTCACTTCGACTCATTTTGCAGCAACCTGGCTACTTGACCCTCGTGCACCTAAAATTCCGTCACCAATTTGCCTGAGACAAGAGATTGAAAACCCATGACAGAAAAACCGGTTCTTGAAGTTTGTAATCTGGTGCAGAACTTTCATATCAACAGAAATTTTACCGTTAAAGCGGTATCCGGCATCACGTTCACAATTGGCCATGGGGAAGTCTTCGGTCTGGTTGGTGAAACCGGTTCTGGGAAATCAACGGTTGCCAGATCAGTTATCGGTGTCAACTGCATCACATCCGGAAAGATACTCTTTAAAGGAAATGATATTTCCAATAAGGCCGTTTCTCACCTCAACAAAGCGGATGTGCAGAAGAATATTCAGATTATCTTTCAGGACTCGGCTGCTTCACTGAACCCTCATATGACAGTTGCACAGATCATTGGTGAACCACTGGAGATTAACCATATCTGTAAAAATAAAGAAGAACTGGACAGAATCATCAACGACAACCTCTACCTGGTCGGTCTTTCTGAAAGATATCGCGATAAATACCCGGGTGAACTTTCTGGAGGACAGCGGCAGCGGGTTGCAATCGCCAGGAGTATTGCAATTTATCCGGATCTCATTATCGCTGATGAACCAATCGGGTCTCTTGATATTTCAATTCAGGCACAGATTGTTACTCTCTTTCAGGAACTTCAGAAAAAGCACCGTTTCTCCTTTCTTTTTATTGCTCATGACCTCTCAATTGTCAGGTACATCAGTGATCGCATTGCAGTCATGCTGAAAGGAAAAATCGTGGAGATGGCCGATACTGAGGAGTTCTTCGCAAATCCGTTGCACCCTTACACAAAGTCATTGATCTCTTCTGTACCGACCCCGGACCCACGTTACGAAAGGACGAAAAAGATCCTTGAGTATGATACCTCAACGTTTACCGGGGAAGGGGAATTTAAAGAAGTCTCCAATGGACATTTTCTCCTAAATTAAATGATTATGGATATCCGTTGAGATGCATTAGAAATCATAAACTGCCAGGGCAAAACCTAAACCATAATTTTTCACCAAAGTTTTTAAACTAAAATATCATTTTTTCCCAATAGGAATCCGAATGAGAATATGATACAATTACGTTGAGATCATTCTTGAGATGGTCCATTGATTTTTGGTTAATATTTTTAAAGGGGATCTGATAACACGTTAACGGAATCTCTCGACTTTCTCTTTGAACCCGACTTGAGTTGGTAAAATCAAATATCAGCGCATAATCATCCTTACGAAATGAGGAGATTGCAGAAAGAACATTTCATCTCCAAAAAAATTGATTGGATATCGAAAAGTTTCAAAATGGTCGCCCTTGTTACTCACAGTTTCTTCTGATATATCTCATAATTCGGGAATGAGTCGAGACCTGATGGTATTATAGTATCCTGAATTTTTGCGGGTGTGAATATCACATCCATACAACAGGAACAGTTATCTTATTGATTACTTAGAAAAAGAGTTGATTATCTCTGATATCAGGAGATATCAGGATAAATAAATATCCCATCTTTCTTGACATCAAGGTTTGGCAGTTTAAGGAACCGGGTGACATACTCCTGATGAATCGTATAGGGATCTACATCAGTCAGTTTGTCAGGATACAATGCTTTGGCCATGTACAACGCACCAAGACAGTTGCTGTGTGAGACGATGTTAACATCAAGGAGATAGACCTTGTTATTCTTGACTGCATCAACTTTATTAAACCCTGCTCGTGACTCGACACGTTCAAGTTCTGCCTGTGCTGCTGCCTTATCGGTATATCCATACCCAAGAGCTTCATCAAAGTCTTCCATCACAATTGCCTGTGGGTTCTTCTTGATGACAACTTCAGGATCTATCTCAAAGTAGGACGCAGTATCCATGACTTTTCCTTTGGTATCCTTCGTGTCTTCGGTCATGGTATCAGCACCGAGGAACTGTAGGGTCTTGATCGTTGGACAGTCATTTCCACCGCTACCAAGAGCCCCGTTCTTTCTTGGGTACAGATAGATCACCTTTGTCTTCTCATCCTGTGACAGGTCAGAGAGTTTGTCATGGATACCTCCAAGGGTTCCGCCCATCCAGTCTACGTACTCGTTTGCCGTATCCTTTGAACCGGTAAGATATCCCAGCATTTTGGAGTAGCCGAGGCTGTTCTGGATATCTCCATGATAAATCATTGCAAGTGGAGTCAGGCCTGCGGATTGCAACTTTTTCATCACTTCTTCATCAAAGTACTGGTTGTTAACCACGAGATCGGGTTTTAATGCAACCATTGCTTCGATATCAGGCTCTTCAGCTGCACCAAGGTTCTTTACCTTGCTAATCTCGGGAAGAATAACTCCACGATTAACCGTGTTTTTATCGATACCTACGATCTTCTCTCCAACACCGATAACCTGGGCATTCTCTGCTATCATCCGGTCAAGAGTGATCAGCCGTTCAACGGGTGTTTTTACTGTCACAGCATTGCTAAAGGCATCTTGAACCGTCATCTCCTTTGCTGTTCCATCAATGATGGCTTTTACCTGATCGACATCCTTGCTGTCGGTCTTTCCATCATGATTGGCATCAGATAACTTGGTCTGTTCTACTTTTCCTGCTGCAATCTGTTCGATCAGATCAACATCCTGTTGATCGATGTTCATATCTCCGTTTGCATTCCCGTAGATGTACAGGGTAAAATCCATTCCAGATGCAGATGCACTCGCACTTAAGCAACATAGTGCCAACAATGCAATGATGGCCCCACATAAGATCGAATATCCTTTCATACTAATCCACCACGTTGCAGATAATCGTTGTAATTTTGATCATTATGAACATATGTGATTTTACGAATTTAAAAATTGTAATAACATATAGGAACATACTCATACTGGATTATCGTTATCCGGGGGATAGTGACCGCCGGAGGTTATGTGAGTCTAATGGGTCTACACAAAAACGAACATTCTCCAGGAATTATCGAAAAAAATGGAATTCAGGCTGCATATCAGCACTATCACTCTCGAAAGATTCTATTTCTATGTGGCATATCCATAGGAATTGTTCTTCTTGTGGGCATTGCGGCTTCATTTGGTTCATATGATCTCACATTGACCGAGGTGTACACCACCATCCTTGCAGGAATCTTCCCAAGCCTTGGCCTACCAGAATCAGTTGCAAGCACGATCATCTGGGAGATACGTCTTCCAAGAATTGCAATGGCCATAGTATCAGGTGCCAGTCTTGGGGTAGCCGGCGCCATCATGCAGGGAGTGCTCCGCAACCCACTGGCTGAACCCTTCACTCTTGGGATCTCTTCCGCAGCTGCGATGGGTGCGTCGCTTGCAATTATCGGCGGTCTGAAGTTTTTTGGCTCGTATAGCGTGGTCTTCAACGCATTCATCAGTGCCTTTGCAGCAACGATGGTCATTTACACAATTGCCAAGAGCAAGGGGATGACGCCCGAGTCAATTATTCTCGCTGGTATCGCTATCATGTTCCTGCTTGATGCAGTCACTTCCTTTACTCAGTATCTTGGAACAGCAGAACAGGTTCAGGCGGTTGTCTTCTGGATGATGGGAAGCGTCTCTGTCGCTAGTTGGGAGACAGTCGGAATCGTCTTTCTCATTGCTGCTGTCTCAATTCCGTATCTTGTTCTGAAAGCTTCAGATATCACCATCATCGGAGCCGGGGATGAGACTGCTCACAGCCTCGGCGTAAATGTTGAGCGGGTCAGGATGAGAACACTGGTCTTCGGAGCCCTTCTTACAGCATCAGTTACCGCTTTTTGTGGAATCATCGGGTTCGTCGGGCTGGTCTCTCCTCATATCACCAGGATGATCATTGGTGGAGACAACCGGTATGTGATACCCGGCTCTGCTCTCGTTGGAGGAATCCTACTTCTTGGTGCAGACACCGTAGCAAGAACAATTCTTGCCCCGATGATTCTTCCGGTGGGAATTATGACCGCTTTTGTCGGAGTTCCCTTTTTTATGTACCTGTTCATGCGAAAGAGGAAAGAATTATGGTAAACGTGGATCTCAACAAGGTCTGCTTCAGTTATCCTGGGGCTGACATATTGCATAATGTAACCTTTAGCATCGGACCTGGCGAGATGACCGGGCTTATCGGACCGAATGGATCAGGAAAGAGTACACTCATCAAATGTATTGATACAATTCTGAAGCCCAAAGGCTCGATCCTGCTCGATGGAAAAGAGGTCTTAAAGATGGACCAGGTCGAACGTGCAAGAACAATTGGTCTTGTCCCCCAGCAGGGAACAAGTGCAATGGACTCAACGGTTTTTGAAACTGTTCTGATGGGCAGAAGGCCACATTCAGCCTGGAGAATTAGTGATGAGGATATTGACAAGGTTTCAGATACTCTCGAGCGACTTGGGATCGGAGATATGGCTATGCGTGACTTTGCATGCCTTTCAGGGGGTCAGAAACAGATGGTTCTTCTGGCACGGGCAATCTGCCAGGAGCCGGAAGTTCTTCTGTTAGATGAACCTACCTCTGCCCTTGATATCAGACACCAACTTGAGGTTCTTGAGATTGTAAACGATCTCGTCAAAGAAAGGCAGATGTCTGCTATTATTGCACTTCATGACCTCAACCTTGGAGCTCGATACACAGACTCGATGGTGATGCTGCGGGGCGGAAAGATCTTCTCTGCAGGAAGAGCCGAAGAGCTGTATACTCCTGGCATGATCGAAGAGGTTTATGGAGTAACGGCTGAGGTGATCTCGGTACATGGCAAACCCCATGTTGTTCCGATACGTCCTGTCAGGACCGGCATATATGAATCCATTAACACAAAACAGAGTTTCAAGGAGATCCCTGCCTAAATGGCACACGAGGATGTTCCTGAATCCGGAGCAGGTACACAGGGCCCGTTTCTCCACCGTATCATCTCGCTCTGTATCGATCTCAGACTCATTCGTCTTATCCCGGGTCTTGGCCGACTGGTAACTAAAACCTTTATTGCTGCACTTATCAGTTCAGCAGCATCTATTCTCATTCTCTTCTTTGTCAGTTCATTTATTTCAGGGATAATCGAAGGAAAAGAGCCCCTCTCCATGCTCCCCTCAATCGGAGGAATGATCTGTATGCTTGCTATCAGGATTGTGGCTGAGGTCTGGCGTGAACGATCTGCGCATGAGACTGCCGGTGTGATGAAACGGGCTATCAGATCCAGAATGTACGCCCAGATTCTTAAACTCGGACCCGGATACACAGACCGTAACGATTCCGGAGCTATCGCTGCAACATTTGTGGACGGAACAGAACAACTCGAACAGTACGTAGCATATTATATCCCATACATTCTTCTCTGCATTCTTGTTCCTGCTGTTCTTTTTGCAGGGTTTGCAATCCTCGTTGATCCACTTACTGCCTTAATTCTCCTCGCCTTTGTTCCCTTTGTTCCGATCATGATCATGCTCTCCAATAAAGGGAGACGGACACGTCGGGGAGACGTCTGGCGCGAGTACAAAAGCCTGAGTGCATTTTATTCTGAAAGTCTGCAGGGACTGCCAACTCTGAAACTCTTTAATCAGCAGAAGGCACGAGCAAAAGAGATCAGGATACGGGCTGAACGACTCAGCAGAACTTGGGTAGAGCGACTTCGCATCGGATTACTGGTCAGTTTTGCTGCTGATATGGTCCCGTATCTGGGATATGGATCAGCCCTGCTCTATGTCTGTATCAGGCTGAGTGAGGGGACCATGACAACATACCAGGTTATGCTTGTTCTTCTCCTTGGTTCTGTCTTTTACGAGCATGTGATCCATCTCGGCCAGTATTATCACAACAGTGTCAATGCAAAAACTACGATAAATGCTGTTGTATCCCTCATCGAG
Source organism: uncultured Methanospirillum sp. (assembly GCF_963668475.1). Taxonomy (GTDB): domain Archaea; phylum Halobacteriota; class Methanomicrobia; order Methanomicrobiales; family Methanospirillaceae; genus Methanospirillum. The sequence continues at coordinate 3,689,108 of NZ_OY764544.1, read as the reverse complement.
ATGAAACCATCAATCTCTGATCCTGAATCTCCGATTTCTGTGAAACCGCCGCTCAGACAGTCCATTCAATTCTCTAATGTCTCGTTTGGGTACGAACCTGAACGGCCGGTCCTTAAGAACTGTTCTTTTTCAATTCATGAAGGTGAGATGGTTGCGTTGGTCGGTGCATCAGGAGTAGGAAAGAGTACTGTTGTCGATCTGCTCTTCAGATACTACGATCCTGACAGCGGAGGTATCGAGGTGTCAGGTCTTCCTATTCGTGATATTCCACTTGAGGTCCTGAGACAGCAACTCTCATTGGTATCGCAGGATACGTATCTCTTTTATGATACAATCAGAAGCAATCTCCTCTTTGGTTGTCAAAATGCAACTGATGAGGAGATACAGACAGCCCTTACGATATCCCGGCTCGATTCATTTATCCAATCGCTTCCAGAAGGTCTTGAAACGATGACCGGGGAGAGAGGCCTAAGGTTATCTGGAGGAGAACGTCAACGGATTGCCATCGCACGTGCAGTCCTTAAAGGCGCACCGATTCTTATTCTCGATGAGCCGACGGCGAGCGTGGATGCAGAGAGTGAACGACATATCAGAATGGCTCTAAAAAACCTTCTTTCAGGAAGAACAGTGCTCGTGATTGCACACCGGCTCTCAACGATCAGGGACGCCTCACGTATCCTGGTGATGGATTCTGGGTCTATTGTTGAGTCAGGAACTCATGAGGATCTCATGCAGGCAAATGGTCGATATGCTGCTCTTGTACGGGCTCAGGAATGTGCAGGTGGAGCCGAATATTCAGGAGATCAGGGAGGGATTATATGAGTCAGAGTCGTGCTTATATCCGGCTTTTTTCGGTTCTCAAACCGCAGATGCCCATCCTATCAGCAGGGGTTATTTCTGAGATTCTTAAATATGGCGTTACTCTTTGGATAGGACTTCTCGGTGTGAATCTTCTCAGAATGGCACGGAGTGGAGAACCTGCACAATTATTAATTCCAATCGGAGTTCTCATGCTAGTGTTGGCAGTATTTCGGGGAATCTGTGGATATCTCAGTCCATATCTCTGCCATGTCGGTGCATACCGGTTGCTTGCAGATCTTCGTGATCAGTTTTACCGGACTATCGAACCGCTCGCTCCGGCAGCCCTGATGCAACGACGTACCGGAGATATCGTTTCAGTAGCAGGAAATAACGTCGAGACTCTGGAGTTATTCTTCGCTCATACCATTGCACCGATGGTTACCGCAGTAGTCATTCCTCTTCTTGTCTTCTTCTCACTTCTTTCAATTCATCCGATGACTGCTGCCCTGTACCTGATTCTTTCCTGCTTAATCGTCAATCTTCCCAGAGTGGCACTCCTGCTCAATGAGAAGCGTGGGGAAGACCTGAGAGAGATGCTTGGTTCTATTAACGCGTTCCTTATCGATAGTGTGCAGGGGATCCGGGAGATTCTCGCATTTTCACGATCAACATCACGGTTTGATCAGGTGATGGGACTGAACGATCAGTACCAGGAGGAGTACGGTGTATATGTCAAAAAGAACGGTATTATCACCTCAAGTTTTATTCTGATCCTCTCCGGGGGTGTTATCCTGATGCTTGGTGTCTCTTCAATTCTCGTATCCAGAGGAGAGATTGATCCACTAAGCCTTCCGATCATTGTGTTGTTCACCTCAGTCGGGTTCAGTTCAATGGCAAATATCGTAGATATTTCCAAGCAGTTCAGTCTGACTTTTGCAGGAGCTAAGCGTCTGTATGATCTCATGGATCTTACTCCTCCGGTTATTGAGTCTCTTCATCCTGAAGATCCAGAGTCTCTTGAGCCCTCAATTTTAGTTGAGAGTGTATCATTTCGATACAGTGAGAGTGAACCGCCAGTACTCCATGATATCTCGTTTACGGTCCCGGAGGGGAAGACTGTTGCTCTTGTTGGAATGACTGGTGCAGGGAAAACCACCATCTCTCATCTGATTATGAGATTCTGGGATCCACAAACCGGTCAGGTTCGAATTGGCGGATACAACATTCAGAAGTTATCCTTCTCATTACTCAGGGATATGGTCGCGATGGTAACCCAGGATATTTTTCTGCTCAATACCTCAATCCTTGAAAATATCCGGCTCGGAAGGGCGGATGCAACCAATGAAGAGGTTATTGAAGCTGCCCGGATCGCACGAATCCATATGTTTGTTGTATCACTTCCAAAAGGGTATGACACCCTCGTCGGTGAACGTGGAGTACGACTTTCAGGAGGAGAACGGCAGAGGATTGCAATCGCCAGGGCAGTGCTGAAAAATGCCCCGATCCTGATTATGGATGAAGCAACATCTGCTCTTGACACCTGCACTGAACTTGAGATCCGGGAGGCACTCCATGAGCTCAGTTCCGGCAGAACAGTCCTGATTATTGCACACAGGTTAAGTACGATTATCCACGCTGACCAGATCCTCGTGCTAAAGGAGGGGAGAATAGTCGAACGGGGAACACATACGGAGTTACTTAATAAAAACGGGGTGTATGCATCGTTAATATCTGCTCAGGAGATATAACTCCAAATTCTCATTATTTCTCATTATCAGAAGAAATTCAACGATTATCTTCATCAACTAGGATTTTTTTGAACCTAATTGAACGTACATTCTATGTGGAATTTACTTTCCACTTAAAAATTGCACGCGTGTTAACCGTTTTATCGATAAATACTCCCTTTTGCTGAATTAATACAGTAGATAAGTACCATTTAATTGTATCATCATAATCGGGATTACAACCAATTTTTGTCCTCATTTTTTCAACAGCTTCATCTATCGTATTATAGGATTGAACTAACTCAGTTCTTTCAAATGAAATATCAGGATATATTCCTTTGTTATACAAAACCTGAAAGATGATATCCGATTTTGGTCCTTCAGGAAATGGGCGGTTAAATAATAGGGGCCACAGTTTTTTATAATGAATCTCTATTGTTGTAGGCCCTGCAAACCAATATAACCAAATTTCACCGGAGCAGACCCTGATCATTTTGTCAATTGCAACACTGATATCCTTCATATCGAGAGAATTTGCAGCAACAACAAGGTCATATTGGAGAAAAAGATCAGAATCAGGATCGATATCCTCCCATTTTTTTTGAATTACAGTTATTTTTTTATCAACATTCTCTGTCCTGGCTCGTTCAAGAAGGACGGTTGCCATTCCTGATGCTGGTTCGACAGCGGTAACATGAGATGCAATCTTTGCTGCCGGTATTGTAATTGATCCAGGACCTGAACCGATATCCAGTATTTTAGTGGCGCTTGTGATTGGAAGACTTGATAACATTTTTTCAATTCGATCAGGGTTATCTTTAGAATATTGGACAAATTCATGTGCCCATTCCAGTGAGTTCCCATATTCCCGATTCCCTATGTTATTTCTTGCTGATTGGCATAATTCACGTTTATGATTCCACGTTACATTCCAATCAATAAATTCGGATGACATGTATTGTTTATATATTGGGTTTGGATTTTATTAATTATTGTAATATTTATTTTTAATCCTCATTATTTCTTATAAAATCGTAATACATATATTATCATACTTAATATCTTATTCATCAATTTATGCAAAAAAAACGTTCTTTCGCAGAAATTCAAATCCTTAATTTTAATATAAATAATATTTATAAAATCAAATGCATTTTTCTTATTTTAATTTTAATTTTCCTTTTAGGGCTTACAATCTATGTTATAATACTTGGAGCATATCATATATCTGTCAGCGAAGTCTGGACTATTATTGCTCACCATATTACTGGGAATAACCCTGAAACAGTAATTGAGCCACTACATGATGCTATAGTCTGGAAGATCCGGATCCCACGTATTCTTCTGGCTTTAATGGTGGGTGGGGCTCTTTCGGTATCTGGGGCTGTATTTCAGGGATGTCTCCGCAATCCACTTGTTGATCCGTATATTCTTGGAGTATCATCAGGAGCTGCATTTGGAGCAGCACTTGGGATTGTATTTCCAACTGAGTTTTTTTCGATTCAGATACTTGCCTTTGCCTTTGGAAGTCTGGCTGTTGTTTTGGCATATGTTCTCGCAACATCTAAGAGTGAGACACCTATTGTTTCTCTCATTCTATCCGGAGTAATTATTGGATCAATCTTTGCTGCACTTGTCTCTCTCATGAAATACCTCGCTGATGCAACGGCACTTCGTGAGATCGTCTTTTGGCTGATGGGTGGGTTTTACTATGCCGGGTGGAGTGATGTAGAATTACTCTGGCCATGTGCTCTTGTAATGGTGATAATCGCCTGGGTATTGAGTTGGAAGATAAATGTTCTCTCAATGGGAGATGAGGAAGCACGGGCTCTTGGGGTTCATCCAGAAAAATATAAACTCGTTCTCATCTCAGTTGCGACATTCTTAACTGCCATTTCAGTCTCTCTTGTTGGCATTATTGCATGGGTCGGTTTGATGGTTCCCCATGCAACTCGAATTATTTTTGGTCCGGATAACCGGTTTGTAATCCCGGCTTCGTTTATGGTCGGTGGTATTTACATGATTATCTGTGATACCGTTGCCCGTTGCCTTACGAGTTCAGAGATACCTGTTGGAATTATCACTTCTCTTCTTGGAGCTCCCTATCTCTGCTATCTTCTGAGAAACAAAGGAAAATACATCTTTGGATAATTATGTTAGACGTATCAGATCTGAAATGTGGATACACTGATATTCCTGTTGTCAAGGGTATGTCCTTTTCAGTCCCTTCGGGAAATTTATGCGCATTATTTGGACCGAATGGGTGCGGAAAAACGACCCTGTTTAAAAGCTGTCTAAAATTCATCCCAAAACTAGGAGGAAAAATTCAGGTAAACGGTAAAGAAATCAGTACATACTCAGTATCTGAACTGGCGTGTTCTGTGGCTTATGTTCCACAGGAACATAAACCTCCTTTCCCTTTTACTGTTCATGAGATCGTCCTCATGGGAAGAACCCCCCATCAGAGTGGTTTTTTCCGTGCAAAAAAAGTTCATTTGGATATGGTATCTGATGCCCTTGAACGTGTAGGCATTTCAAATCTGGCTGATCTTCCGTATAACCGGTTATCTGGTGGGCAGCGTCAACTGGTGCTCATTGCACGGGCACTTGCGCAGGATACTCCGCTTCTTCTTCTTGATGAGCCAACGTCAGCATTGGACTTTTCAAACCAACTTCGAATCTGGAAAATTTTGAGAAATATTGCAGATTCAGGAAAAACAGTCTTTGCATGCAGTCATGATCCAAACCATGTTCTTTGGTTCTGTGATAGTGTAATTGTGATGAAAAATGGTGCCGTGTTGACCTCAGGTGATCCCTATGATGTAATAAATCAGGATACTATCCACGAACTGTATGATGATCTCTGCTCTGTTCCTGAATTATCAGGGACTCGGGTTGTAATGCCCGGGGAAATTCCCCGGAAAATGTGTGGTAATTAACACCGGATGGTTGGTATGAAGGATTTTCGATTGTTTCATGTATGTATTATGTTTATGATTATCTGTTCGTTTTCTGCTGTTTATGCGGATCGGACAATAACTGATGGAAGAGGCGTTCAGGTTACATTACCTGACCAGATAAACCGTGTTGTCACCAGTAGTGATGGATTTGATGAAGCCATCATGTATAATCTTGGTGAGATCGATAAGATTGTTGGTACTTCTCCATTTTTATGGAACATTTCAGTAAAATGGGGGTATCCATCAGTAAAAGGTGAAAATGTCACCATCACTCCAGGTCATACGGTTATAGAGACTATTTATCCAAAAATTAAAGAGATACCATCTGTAATTGGAAGGGGAACTGCTCCGAATTATGAAAAAATTGCAGAACTCAAACCTGATGTATTCATAATAAGGGCTGGTGATTGTAACTACTGGGATGACCTAAAATCATTGAATAAGGTGATTGATACTCTCGAATCGATGGGAATTCCGACAGTAGTAACCTTCGGACCAAATGCAGCCATTACAAAGAACAACAGTACAGAGACCGATCTTGATTCAATTTCCAATGAGATTAAGATTATCGGAGATGTTTTTGGAAAAGAAGAACAGGCTGGTAAATTAGCCGCATACCTAGAGCAATCAGTAGATTCCATAAAACAAAAAACCTCTGATGTTGCAGACGAGAAAAAACCTAAAGTCCTCCTTCTTGGGCTTTCCAATAAGGGTGGAAGCGATACCGGGTCTGCGGGAACCTGGGGCGTTGATACGCTTGACTCATATTTGACCGAAGATATCGTCAATGCCAAGAATGCATTCCAGGATACAGGAAATGCAAAGGTCTTAAACGCTGAACAGATTATTGCATCAAATCCTGATGTAATCGTTCTGGAAACCTGGCGTGGATATCATCCAGTTGGGGAATTAAAGGATGCACCCTATTATCAGATTATTAAGGATATGCCGGCAATCAAAAATGATCGTATTATGTCTATGCCATGGATGCCGGCTAACTGTGATAAGCGAGAGAGTTATCCGATAGAAGCTATGGTCCTTGCAAAAGCCGCATATCCGGACAAGTTTGCTGATATTAATATTAGCGACTGGCTTATTGACTTTTACAAAAATGTGTACAATGTCGATGAGAACATGGCCAGAAAGATAGCAGATGCACAGAAGATGGATTGGGCATTTGCATCATAACTCTTCTATTTTTGGTAATCAACATGAATTTTACAAGATTGATCACGATAAGTATCCTAATGATGTTACTTGTAACTTCTACCTTGGCATTTGCTGATCGAACAATAACTGATGGTCGTGGTAAACAGGTAACTGTTCCAGACCAGATAAACCGTGTAATCACTATTAGTGATGGTATGGTTGAGGCTGTATTATACAGTCTTGGAGAAATGGATACCCTTGTAGGAACCGGAACTCCAGTAATAAACACTAAGTTTAGTTGGTCATATCCATCGATTAAGGGAGAAAATATCACCTTAACTCCGGGTAGTTCGGTTATTCAGACTCTGTATCCTAAATTCAACAATATTACTGTTGTGAGTAAACTTGGAACCCCTCCAAACTATGAAAAAATTGCAGAATTAAAACCCGATGTGGTTTTTATTCGGGCAGGTGACTGTAATTACTTTGGAGAGATAGAATCCATGAACAAGGCAATTGATACTCTTGAATCCATGGGGATTCCGGTTGTTCTTACATATGGTCCTAATTCCGCTGTTACGACAGGGGTTCCACTAAGCCTGGATACTTTCTCCAAGGAAGTTCAGATTATCGGAAGTGTCTTTGGTAAAGATCAAGAAGCAAAGAAGATTGCTTCATATCTTGAAAAATCAGTTCAGGATATAAAAACGAGGACTGCTGATATCGCTGATGATCAAAAACCTAAAGTATTAATCTTTGGTATGTCTGCAAAGAAACGTGGAGACGGAGGAGCAGGTGGCGTATATGGATCAGATACTCTAGAAAATTACATGATAGAGGATATCGTCCATGCAAAGAATGCATATCAGGATAAAGGGGATTTCAAAACGATAAATGCTGAACAGGTAATTGCAACAGAACCTGATGTAATCGTCCTTTCAACAGCACATGGCTATCATCCGGTGAGAGAGATCCAGGAAGCACCATACTATCAGGTACTTAAAGACATGAAGGCGATAAAGGAGAACCGCCTATCCTCCATGCCTTGGCTTCCGGCAAATTGTGATAAACGTGAGAGTTATCCGATTGAAGCAATGGTTATTGCAAAAGCTGCATATCCAGAAAAATTTGCAGATATTGATCTTGGAGACTGGCTTATCAACTTTTATAAGAATGTCTATAATGTTGATGATACCATGGCCAAAAATATTGCATCCGCTCAAATGATGGACTGGGCTTTTTCTTCGTGAGATACGAAACAACCTTTTTTTATCCTTCTGGAAGTAAGACAATGAGTGTAATAAATAACCTTGAAAATCTTCCAATTCATCCTGCAGAAACAACTGACTGGGCTGAAGTCTGGACAATGCAGATCAATAGGTACATAGCGAGTCATGGTGAGATGGAGTGCCTGGATTTTTGGAAGACACCAGAACAGGCACGAGGTTTATGGCAGTTTGCTCAAACCTACTCTGCCCTCTATAAACCGATACATGAACATGTAAAGATTAATCCTGGAACAAAAGTTCTGGATGTTGGTGGGGGACCGGGTTCACTTGCAATCCCATTTGCTGAAAAAGGAGCTGTTGTTACAGTGGTTGAACCATCTGATGGAATGGTTACTGTTCTTATGGAGAACTGTTCCAACCATAATCTGAAAACGGTTACTCCGGTGATGAAAAGATGGGAGTTGGTAGAAGAGAGTGACCTATCCGGGCCGTATGATCTCGTTATTGCCAGTATGTCGCTGGGTATGCCAGACATCAGGTCTGCAGTTGATAAGATGTGCTCATTATCAAAAGGAACGGTTTGTCTTCTTTGGTTTCTCGACACCACTCCATGGGAGAAGATTCTCCTTGATTTATGGCCGATGGTTCATGGCCAAAAGTACCATCGTGCACCTAAGGGAGATGTTCTTTTACATGTAATTATGCAAATGGGCATTTTGCCAAATGTAAGGTTTTATGAAGAGGATTTTACAGCAAAGTATCCGAATCTAGATGCTTTTGTCAATGATTACACACGGAGATTATTTGTATCAGAACCCGGAGAGATTGAAAAGATACGAGAGTATTGTCAATCACATTCATTAATAGAGGGAGGACAGTGTGTTTTTCCGGTTCACTATAAAACCATACTTCTCTGGTGGAACGTTAATGAGGTGTAGTCCTGATGTATGTGGTTGGGTTTAATGGAAGTCCCAGAGTAAATGGAAATACTGCTACTGTCATACGGCATGTACTTAAGGGGGCAGAGGATGCCGGTGCTTCAACAGAACTAATTCAGATTCCAGGATTAAGTATCAGTGGCTGTCAGGCATGTCGATACTGCAAAGAACATGATATCTGCAGAATTGATGATGATATGCAGGATCTCTATTCTAAGATAAGGGCTGCAGATGCAATTATTATAGGAACGCCTGTATATTTTGCGGATATGACCGGACAGATAAAGCAATTTATCGATAGATGGGTTGCACTGATCGATGAGAATTTTAAATCACGGATTTCTGAAGGAAAAAAAGCTGGAGTAATTGTTACACAGGGTTCTCCTGACACAAGTCAATTCAAATCAGTATTACCGGTTTTTGATTTTGCTTTGACATATTTAACATTTACTGTAACAGACCATCTGATCATTGGTGGATTGTTTAATCCTGATGAGGTACTAGGGCGACCAGATGAACTCCAAAAGGCATACCAGATTGGGAAAACCCTTGTTTTATGACATTACGAGGTTTTTGGTCAAAAACTAATTTTCATAATTATCAGACATAATCTGATGCCAAAAATCAGTTATTTCACCATATGAATCTTTCATATCGATACACACCATAGATTTTATGTTTAAATTAAAACCTGAAAGATCTGACAATTTCTTTTCTTGGCTTTTTGGAACGATATTTGATACAAGAATTTTTAAGATCAATGCAGAAATAAAGAAACAACTTTTATTAACTACCGTAGCTGGATTAATAAGTAGTTGTTCAAAAATCATTATGCTTTTTTTGATCTGTACTTTCATTGTTCAGATCGGAAAAGGATACACTCTTTTACATCTAAACGTGATTATTGGAGAAATAATTTTCTCATTAATTGTTTATGGAATTTTTGCAGCCATTCAGGATATAATCGGGTATAAGACAGCAGATCTTGTAACTTCTACACTTCGATCTCGTGTATACGAACATCTGTTCTGCCTTGGCCCAATATATACTGAAAAAACTAGTTCGGGATCAATTGCAACAATCATCCTAAATGGTATTGAATCTCTAACAAGATATGCCGGCTTTTTTATTCCAAATCTCATTCTCTGTTTTGTTATTCCAGCGATATTATTTGTTGTATTTGCTATTCGCCTTGACCTTTCTATTGCATTTATTCTTATTTCTTTTGTCCCTCTTGTACCGTTTTCAATAGCACTATCTTTTAAGATCGGATGGGATGAAAGGCAGGATATCTGGCAACAGTACTATGAATTTGGTTCATTTTTTGCAGAGAGCATCCAGGGATTAACTACTTTGAAGTTATTTGGCCAAAGCGAGAACAGGGCAATTGAGGTTCATGAAATGGCTAAAAGAATGCAGTATACCTTGATCCAAGCTATTAAATTATTTCTTGGGATTCACTATATCTGTGATGTTGTTCCGTATCTCGCATGGATTTTTGCTCTGATTTACTCCTGCATTCAATACAAAAATGGAGTATTTGGATTTGATGAAATTTTGATTGTATTATTTATCGGTCCGATATTCTATGATCACGTCATTGCATTAAGTAAGCATTTTCTCCACTGTATACATGGAAAGCGGGCATTGGATGCTATTGACGATATCCTCAATGAACAACCGGCAGTTCAATCACCATTAGATTCTACACTTTCATGTACCTTTACCAGATCCATAAAATTTGATAAGGTCGGGTTTTCATTCAGTCCTGAACGGAAAATTTTAAAAAACTGTTCCTTTGAGATAAGACCTGGAGAAAAAGTTGCATTGGTCGGAGCTTCAGGTGTAGGAAAAAGTACTATTATTAATCTTCTTTTCCGCTTTTATGATTCAGAGGATGGACAAATTTTTATCGATAATCTTCCCATTTCTGCGTTTCCTCTTGTTCAACTCAGAAAACAGATTTCACTAGTATCACAGGAGAATTACCTCTTTTTTGATACAATTAAAAATAATATCCTTCTTGGATCACCTGATGCCTCTGATGATGATATTATTAAAGTTGCCAAGATTGCCAATATTCATAACCGAATTCTTGAATTCCCAGATGGATATAATACCATAGTTGGTGAGCGTGGGATCCGGTTATCTGGTGGAGAAAAACAACGGGTAACGATTGCCCGAGCAATTTTAAAAAATTCTCCCATTATTCTTCTTGATGAACCGACATCTAGCATAGATGGGGAGAGTGAAACTTTGATAAAAGAGTCTATGAATGAGTTATGCAAGAATCGAACGGTTCTAATCATTGCTCATCGTCTCTCAACAATCAAAAAAGTAGATCGGATTATGGTAATGAATGAAGGACGAATTGTCGAATCAGGAACTCACAGTGAACTTGTAGATATCGGAGGGTTCTACTCCCGGATGGTTAACGCACAAATGTGCATGTTCGATGATATAAAGAAAAAGGTACCAACTGGAACATTTCATGTCTGATCCTACAATTTTTCAATTATCTAATAGACTCATCAACATTGTTCGCTCAGATGTTCCGCTCCTGGTGTTTGGTATGATCTTTGAGACTGGCAAACATCTATCCACAATTCTTGCCGGAGTTCTGGCGGTATTTCTTGTGTTTAATGCATTAAATAATTCGCAAGTAGGAGATCTTTTTTTCGTTGGAGTAATTATTATCCTTCTTGTGCTCATTCGAGGTTTATGTAGTTTTTTAGGCTCCTATCTGAATCACAAGGCTGCCTTTCATATTATGGCAGATATCAGATTCCAATTCTATCAAAGAATAGATCCACTGGCACCTACCATCTTTTTTACAAGAAGAACTGGAGATCTTGTATCTGTTGCATTAAATGATATTGATACGCTTGAAGCATTTATAGCCCATACCCTTGTCCAGATCCTTGTCGCGATATTGGTCCCTGTACTTGTCCTCTTTATAATGGCATTTATTCACCCATATCTCTCATTTACGCTCCTTTTATTTTTATTACTTGCAGCATTCATCCCGGCCTTAACAATTTCAATAAATGAGAATAATGGAACCAGACTTAAAAGGGCTGCTGGAGACCTCCATTCTACTCTTATCGATGGTGTTCAGGGGATTTGGGAAATACTGGCATTCAGTAATGAGAAAAAACAGAGCCAGATTATTGTAGATTCATTAAAAAGATATCAAAGCGTTCAAAAATCATATGTCTTTAAAAATTCCTGGGCATCTGCACTATATCTCGGCATTACTTGTATAGGGATTTTAGCAGTTCTTATTGTTGCTTCATCCCTAAAGCACTCTTATCCGATCAATATGGTCATTCTTCCATTATCGGTTATTCTCTGTATGGGGGCATTTGAGCCAATCCGGGAAGTCATGGATATTTCCAAAAATCTCAGTATGACAATTGCAGGAGCTAGACGATTCTTTACGATAATGGATATGGTTCCTGTTGTTAGGGAACCTGATAATTCAAAAATATTATTTTCAACAGTTCCTAAAATTGAGATCTCTGATCTCTGGTTCAGGTATAGTGAAGAAGATCCATTTGTACTCAAGGGTATTACATGTCAGATCCCATCTGGTTGTACAACAGCAATTGTTGGTTTATCAGGAGCTGGAAAGACAACTCTTGCTTCTCTTATTATGCGTTTTTGGGATCCTGATGATGGAATAATCAAATTTGACACCAATGATATTCGTACTATTCGAACAAAAGAACTCAGAAGGATCATATCGGTAGTAACCCAGGATATTTTTCTGCTCAATACCTCGATCCTTGAAAATATCCGGCTCGGAAGGGCGGATGCAACCAATGAAGAGGTTATGAGAGCTGCCCGGATCGCACGAATCCATATGTTTGTTGTATCACTTCCAAAAGGGTATGACACCCTCGTCGGTGAGCGTGGAGTACGACTTTCAGGAGGAGAGCGGCAGAGGATTGCAATCGCCAGGGCCGTGCTGAAGAATGCCCCGATCCTTATTATGGATGAAGCAACATCTGCTCTTGATACCTGTACTGAACTTGAGATCCGGGAGGCACTCCATGAGCTCAGTTCTGGCAGAACAGTTCTGATTATTGCACACCGGTTAAGTACGATAATCCACGCTGACCAGATCCTCGTGCTAAAGGAGGGGAGAATAGTTGAACGGGGAACACATACGGAGTTGCTTAATAAAAACGGGGTGTATGCATCGTTAATATCAGCTCAAGAGATATAGATCATCCTAATGGTATGAAAGGAGTACCCTTTTTTTTGATCTACTATAGGGTACAAACGAAGTTTCGTCAGTTTCAAAAAAATAACTTTAATATTCAAGTTTTTTCAATTCTGCTTTTTTTGGTAATATCACTGGATTTTGACATTCATCATACAGAATTTTTGCTTCGAACTGGTATACCATGGATATCATATCGGCATTAATCACCTCTTTAGGTATTCCTGATGAAACCAATCTTCCATTTTGCATAATATAAATTTTATCTGCATACTGTGTTGCAAGATTGATGTCATGAAGGGTAGCAATTACCGATATACTCTTTTGTCTGATATATAATCTGATTAAATCAAATAATTCCAACTGATGATGAATATCCAAAGAACTTGTAGGTTCATCCAGAAGTAGAATATTCGGATTTTTCACTAATGCCTGGGCAATAAAAATCATCTGTCTCTGTCCCCCACTTAGTTCATTAATATATGAATCTGATAGATGGAGAATGCCTAACTCTTCCATTATTTTTGATGATTCGAGGAAATCAGAATCACTGAGTGCCCATTTTAATGAATTAATTCTGCCAAGTAAAATAGTTTCAAATGATGTTAGAACAGCTCCACAATTCTGGTATTGAGGAAGAAAACTTATGATAGATTCTAGTTTATCTTTCTTAATTGTGGAAACATCACACCCTTCAAAATAAATATTACCCTTGTAGGGTAATAATCCGGAGATGCTTTTCAATAATGTTGTTTTACCAGAGCCATTAGGGCCCAGGAGAATATTTACTCCTTCTGGAATATGGGCGTAATATCCTGTATCGAAAAATCTCTGCCATATGAGAAGTTTAGATTATAGATGTCAATATTCACCAGAAACTCCTCCTGCTTGAAAAAATGATCCATAAGAAAAATGGAACTCCCAATAATGATGTGAGAATACCTATAGGGAATATAATATTTGGTAAAATTAATTTACTCACAATTGATGTTCCCGATAATATGAGAGCACCAATAATTGCTGTATACGGAAGAAAATACCGTTGATCTTCTCCTACAAGTATTCTCGCAACATGAGGTGAAACCAGACCTACGAACCCGATTGTTCCAACAAAACTCACTGCAGTTGCGGTTAATATCGATACAAGGATTAATATTTCAATTCTCATTCTTTTTACATTAATTCCAAGGCTTTGTGCTGACTCATCTCCAAGCCGCAGCGCAGTTAATTTCCAGATATTTCTATATAAAAATGGAATGCAGGCAATTAAAACCAGAAAAATGATTGTGAGGGATATGAAGTCGACTTTATATAAACTACCAAACAACCAGAATACTACTGCCTGGTTTTGTTCAGCAGAAGCTAAAAATTGTATTACCCCCTGAAGTGCACTAAATAGAAAAGATAATGCAATCCCTGCGAGGATTAACGTATCAGATGTTGATTTCTTGTGTTTCGAGATAGAATATAAAATAAATGAACCCAGAATTGCAAACAAGAAGGCCCCGATAGGGACCATGTACTTGTAAGGCAAGGACGCAAAACTTTTGCCAAGGACGATTACTATTGCTGCTCCAAACCCTGCAGCTGAGGATAATCCGAGTGTATATGGGCTTGCTAGCGGATTATTTAAAATCGTCTGCATCTCCGCACCTGCTATTGCAAGTGACGAGCCAACAAGTAATGCTGCAATAGCCACCGGAAGGCGGATATCCCAGATAATTGTCTTTTCATACGAATTTATGGTATCAGACATACCGATGGTTTGAATAACCGTTGATAAGGATAACATTGCAGGACCGGTAAGCAAGTCTAAAATAAACGTACAAAATACAATTATCAGCGTAACACCGATTATTAATCTTTTTTGCCTCGATTTCTTGGTATATTTTTCTTTTACAATTACTGTCACAAAATTCACTCGCAAAAAAAGAAAATGGTCTTCGAAATTATATCGTGCTTATTCCTTTAGACTCAGGAATGAAGCTCCACTATAATCCCAGGGCATATATTTCTCATGGAATTCCTTTATCTCCTGCTCCGGATCATAATTTGAGAAGGAATCCGGATAAAACCATTTAGCAAATGCCTCAAATGCAGCAAAATTGTATAATCGCTGACAATATGCATGCCATACTCCATAGACATCATCATTTTGAACAGCTTTTAACCCATCCCATCCTTTTCGGGTGGTAAAGGATTCTAATTGCTCTTTTGATGTCGTAGGATCTGCACTGTAACCAAGCCGTAATGATTTGGGATTTTCCCATTTAGATCCAGAAATAATGATCTTGTCCGGATTCTTTGAGAGGAGAAATTCTGGCGAAATTGCATAGGTAGATCCATTACCAGCTCCAAGAGCGATATTATTTCCACCGGCTTCACGAACAATTGCTCCCCATCCCTGGTCACCATATGTAGACCCTAACTCATCAGGTCCTTTTGATCCGATCTCAATATACACGTCAGGTTTTTTTCCGGTCTGCTTAGAGATTGCACTTCTAACATCAGCGACCTTTTTATCAAAGTAATCAGCAATTTCATTCGCTCTCTCTTCTTTTCCATATAACTGACCCATTAGTCTCATGGATTTTGAAGGATTATCTAACGGTTTAGACCAAAAGTCTGTTACAACAACGGGAATACCAGCTTTTTGTAATGTTTCGATATCCTTCGTAAACGTTTCATAACTACTAAGAGGGATCAAAACAAGATCTGGTTTAAGACTAATCACCTTTTCAGTGTTCATGGTCCCGGCATGGACATCCCCGATATCAGGAATAGATTCGACTTCAGGATGAATTTTCTTAATTTTGTCATATGTATCACCCTCATTTACCTGAAGTTCAGTACCCCATCCAACGATTTTCTTAAGAAAATCATCCCCTTCAAGAGCAGCTACCTCGTGAATGCCTCTGGAAGCTGTTAGTACCACCCGTTCCACTGGAACTTTTACTGTGACAGTCCTTCCAGCCATGTCGGTAATCGTAATATCCTTTTTCTCTGTGTTGTTTTCTGCATGAACAAGAGATGCAGAAAATAAACATAAAATCAGCAATATTATCAAGAAATTGACTGTATGTTTCATAGATCCTCAAATCCAGTAATAACACCTACGTGTTATTTATATATTACTTTGTAGCAAATCATTATATTTGTTGTTATTTCATTTGATATAATTTTAAAAATATCGCAGTGTTGTTATTTGCAGTTAGAATTTAGATTGCACATTCAAACCGATAGAAAGGAAAACATCAATGCATTGTTCAAAAAAATGTTTTACAATCAGCAACCGAAAGTAAACATTCTTCTATGAAAAAGTCCTTTTCATTGGCCCTGCCTGATGCCCCTAACGGGGCACCGCCCGGGGTTTTTCATGAAATGCTATACGTAAACACCACATAATGTGAGCAATCTTTCTGGATTATGTCAGGACCTTTAGCATCATCCTGTAGTTTTATGGATTCTGACATGCATGGAGGAAGAGGGTCACCATGTTCAATATTGGATTCAATTATTTTTCGTGCAACATCCTGAGATATTTCTATCGTTTCAACAATGCTCCTCCCTTCTGCAATAAGACTTGGGATAGCCTCGCTTGTTGCAAGATATGTTCCTTCATCAAGTTTACGAATATTAAGAGAAACCATATCTTCAGTCATAATGAGTGACTATGGTAGATAGGGAGACATAATCCATCGATGTAAAAAGAGAGGATATTTTTCGTTGATCTCAACTCTGGAATATATTTGATATTATAATATCTGTATCACACTTCAGCAACAACAACGTTGACTTCTCCATCCTGCTTATCTCCCGCCCGGTTTTTCACCTGCTGGGCATGATACATCGCAATATCATTAAGAGAGATAATTCTCACCGATTTAAATCCACTTTTCGTTAAATTTTCTGATATTTCGTGTACTGTGACATCAACACCCTGAACTTTTTCTACAAGTTCATCAGAATATATCCTTCCTTCATGAACGTTTGTATACACTTTCGGTTTATCACCAGATGGGGGGTTCTTTTTTCCATCAATTAAGACCGCTTTTCCTCCAGGTTTGAGGATGTTATACCACGTTTTCAACGTTTCTCTAGGATCTAACAGAGTCCAGTACACATGACGACAGATAATGATATCAAACGAACCTGGTGGAAAATCAGGTTTTTCTGCATCACCAATAAGAAAGATGGCAGAAAGGTGTCTTTTCTCAGTCTTTGCCCTAGCCTTTTCAAGCATCTTCTCACCAAGATCGATCCCTATAACGTCATGTCCAAGATCTGCAAGAAGCAGGCCGATAAATCCGGTGCCGGTTCCGACATCTAGAATCTTGAGCGGCTTATTCCCGATTATATCTTTAAAATGATTCTGCCAAAGGGCACATTCATGAGCATCTGCACCCCCGTGTCCTATCTCATCGTCAAAGGTTGTACTTCGTTCATTCCAGTATTCAGCGATCTCATGCTTATATCGCTGATAATCAAGGAGAGTATTGTTTTGCATGTACTACCATATACAAATTAATTTCATACTATTTCGTATTGATGAATTGAAATAAATTGCATTATATGTGTGAAGAATAGAATTTTTGTATGCACTATACACGATCAAGGTCCGCTATATCATTGAAACAACCGAACATGTATGCCAGGATCCTTGGCATCCTTGTTATTCTCTCTATTCTCTGGATACCTGTGTCAGCTGCCCAGGTCATGAGTATCGTGTCAGAAAAGCCTGATACAGTAACCGTGCTTGATCTCAAAGACCGGCAGGTGACTGTCCCACAACCGATTCAACGGATTGTAATTCTTGATAATCACCAACAGATGACTCATGCTCTAGCAGCTTTAGGCGAGTTTGATAAGATCGTTGGTGTCGATCAGGAGACTGCAAAAGAGAAGACTCTGTTTCCAAAAATAGGCGAAAAGGTTGTCATTGGAACCTCTGATGAGCCTGATATTGAGAAGATCATCGGCTTGAATCCTGATCTCGTATTAGCCGGGGATATCGATGAAGATCTTCTTAAAAAACTTGAGGCATCTAATCTCAACGTTGTGACAACCTCCCTCTGGCCCACACCGGCAGATGGGTTTACACCTACAAAGGAGAATGCACAAGTTCTTGCAACCCTTGTTGGCGCAAAAGAGAAAGGAAAAGAGTATGTCTCCTGGTTATCTGGTCATCTTGACAAAATTGAAGACCGGGCTGCCAATCTCTCTGATGACAAACGCCCGAAGACTCTTCTTATTTATAACTGGGATGCAGTCAATCTCAACACCATAGGAAAGAGTAACAGATTCTCATATGTTCTGAATTATGTCGGGGCTAATAATCTCGGTGACAAGGTTGAAGGAAATTGGGCAACTGTTGACCCCGAGTTTGCAATCAAAGAAAATCCAGAGTATATCATCTTTGATGAGACCGATTACAATGCATCAGGATATGGAAATACAGATCCATCAAAGATTGCAAGCGACATAGAGCGGCTGAAACAGATTCCTGGGTTTAATTCCATCGACGCAGTAAAGAATAATCATGTATACGGAATTCCAAAAAGTCTATTATCAGGAAATACCTGGCTTGGAACGATCTATGTTGCTCCTCTGATCCACCCTGAGTTATATAGTGATATCAATCCGGATGCTATTCATCAGGAGTATCTGAAAAAGTTCCTGGGTGTAGATTTTGATGTGAAGAAGGGTGGGATATTTGTGTATCCTCCTCAATGAAATCTCTTACATCTCTTTTTTGCAGGATGATCCGTTCTCTTACAGATGTACACCAGAAATCAGGGTCTGAAGATGGATCCTTTGAGGTATGGTACAAGAATGAATCTGTTTGTAACGATAAAGAGTATACAAATCACATGGACATTTCAGTCCCTCTCTGATGTGTGAAACCCGATTTCCAAACGTTTCATGGCACCAGAATATCTAACCTAACGAGCATATACATGGATACTAATACAAAAAACAAATTGCGGGCAGCCATTGGAGGCCACTTTCTTGTTGATCTCTATTCTCCCATTCTTCCTATCATTCTTCCTGCTTTGATCACAAGTATGAACCTCTCGTATTTCCTGGCAGGGATCATCGTTACTGTTTTCAATGTTACCTCTTCGATCATTCAACCGTTTTCAGGCCTTTACAGCGACAGAACAAGGCGGAAGGTAAGTATTCCGGTATGTATCCTCTTCTCTTGCATCGGCATTTCTTTGGCTGTACTTACCAATAATTATCTTCTCATACTCGCCCTGGTATCCGGAGCAGCCATAGGCACCGCTTTGTTTCATCCTGCTGCAATGGACTTGGTATATCGGTTGAGTCCGCCGCAGAAACGTGGTTTTTTTAATTCCATATTTACCACGAGTGGTAGCATTAGTTACTCCATTTCTCCGTTTATCGCCGGGGTCCTCATCTCGTACTTCGGACTACCCAGCATTGCCTGGCTTGCAATTCCAGGCATAATGGGTGCAGCATGGATTTATCGGATTGACAAAAAAGTCTGTATTACAAGTGAAGATACGGAGATCAAATCAGAATCACGACCAGTGGTTGAACGGAAGAAATACTGGTGGGCTTCGCCCGGTCTTGTCGTGATACTCTGTTCACTCAGAGCCTGGACATATGTGGGGATCATTACGTACCTTCCAACGCTCCTGATTCTTGGACATTATGGGATGGATACGGTAACAACCTCACTTATCGTCACCATCATGCTCCTCATAGGCGTTGGAGGACAGGTTGCTGGCGGATTCCTTTCGGATCGATTCGGCCGGAAAAGGATGCTGATATTCGGATTTGCCTGTGCAGTTCCGTTTTTTTGTCTGATATTTCTCACACAGGGATGGAGTATGTATCTAGGTATATTCATGTACTCATTCTTTGCCTGCTTCTGTTATGTGACATCAGTCACCATGGTGCAGGAGTTACTTCCCGGGAGTGTTGGATTTGCATCGGGGCTGACATTAGGGCTTTGTGTAGGAATGGGTGGTGTCGGGGCTGCGATCATAGGATGGGCTGCAGACCAGATGGGATCTCTTCCGAATGCAATGTTTTTACTTATAATCCCAACGGTGCTCTGTCCGATCCTTGCTGTGTTTATCAAATACCCGGAAAGAGGAAACCTGATGAAATAAGGGAAAAATTCAGGTTTCTCTCACTATCAGGGCATTTTTTCCATGTAATACGGATATTATCTATCCGACAATTCCCGGTTACGTTTTATCCCAGGTATTTCATACTAGAAACACCGTGGCTTGTGTTATAACCCTTTTACCATATTTCTCTTCTGGAGAATTTTAGCACTCCCGATAAAAATAAGAAACACCATTACTATCACGATCGAGTCAACCCACGGGGGATAAACCGCATCGCCATTCAGAGCAGAATGGAAGAGATCAACCAGATAGGTTAACGGCGAGAGCGAGGTGAGGTACCACATCCATCCGTTAAGGCTCCCAAGAGGAATAAAAATTCCTGATATGAAAATAAGAGGTAGTCGAACCAGATTTGAAAGCATCATAAGATTTGAGGGATTTGTTATTGCCGGAGAGGCCAGAAGTGTCCCGAGTGCAGCAAATGTACATGATCCAAGGAATAAACCTAATGCGAGAACTCCTACATTCGTAATAGGAAGATGGAAGACATACGAGCCAACCAGAAAGACGAACGAAGTGATTGAAATACCAAAGATCACACCAGACAGGATATCACCAAGGATCACACTCTCAAGAATCACAGGAAGTGAAACCAATCGCTCATATGTTTTTTCACGTTTCTCCCAGGGAATTATCATTGGACCAACAGATGATGAGGTGAAAAATAACATCATGCCAAGAAACCCAGGAAAAAATGCAACTACATCCAGGTTTCTTCCGATAAAAAACGTAAGAAACATGATAAAAGGAAAGAGAAGACCGAAGATGACCACTCCACCCTTAAAATAGTAAATCCGCATGTTCTTCTCAGCGATGATGAAAACACTTCTGATAAACATAGATACATTCAATTTATGCACCCCCGGTGAGTTTAACAAATGCTTCTTCAAGAGTAGGGCTTGACGTATGTATTGATATGATGGTTAAATTTTCTCGCTTTGCCACATCGATAAGAGATTTCACTGCTGAATCAGCATTATCAGCATATATCCTCCATTTGTCTCCCCATGGCTCCACCCTGGCGATTTCATCTGTTTTTAGTACATGAGGACCTACTGTCTGATCAAAAGAGATCTCAATGTACCGTGATGTATCAAAGGCGATTTTCAGTTTTTCAGGACTTCCTGATGCCACGATCTGCCCCTTTTTTATCACACTTATCATGGAACAGAGCTCATTTGCTTCTTCAATATTATGTGTAGTCAGGAGGATTGTGCTCCCGTTTTTGTTCATGTACCTGACTGTGTCAAGGACCAGACGACGACTAAAAACATCAAGTCCTGTGGTCGGTTCATCAAGAATCAAAATAGGTGGTGAGTGGATGATGGCACATGCGATACTTACCCTCTGGCGCATTCCCTTGGAAAAAGTCCTGACTAAATCATCTTTTCTTTCAGTCAGAGATAGCCGCTCAAGTATCTCTGCGGTCCGGTTTTTCCTGGTTGCTTTATCAAGATTGTAGAACTTTGCGGTGAGAAGGATGTTCTGCTCTGCTGTAAGATCAGCGTAAACAGTTCCATTTTCCGGGATTACTCCAAGGTTCATCTTGGCCTTGATGGGATCTTCCTGAACATCTGTCCCAAGAACCTGTACAGAACCTGTATCAGGTGTTAATACACCGGTTATCATCCTGATGGTTGTTGTCTTGCCTGCTCCATTCGGGCCAAGAAATCCGTAGATACTTCCAACAGGGATAGTGAGATTGACATCTTTAACAGCTGTGACCGATCCAAAAGATTTATGAAGATTTTTTGCGAGAATTGCATTCATCAGCATCGGTTTGAAATGTCCTCTATCTGGTATGAGATTATAATAAATGTAGGATATCGTTTTTGTCTTTCAGTTTGCATCCTGATGTCAGAGGTTCTGTATGGTGATAGTATCAGATCTATATCACAGAGTTCCAGACCAATGAATGAACTCTTGATTCATTTTTGGTAAATGAGAGTTTTGGTAGATATCCGGGCATACCTGAATTAAAATGTTATTTTACCATCTCAATAAACGATTCAACCCTGTTCTGTGATTGTTCTGAAGACTCCATCTGTCCGGTAACCTCAAGTTCAATAGATAGTGTTGGCAGCCCTGTTTTCTCTTTAATTATATCAATGATCATCTCCGAAACTGCACTCTGATAATTGCACCCCCAGTTATACATGAAGATTACACCATCAGCCCGTGAATTCCGGATTTGGTTCACGGTCCATTCAGCCCTCTCTTCAGTAGAACGCTCATATGGGAGAGATGCATATGCCATCGCAAGATTTTCATATGGATCACCGGTTTCTTTTACTTCCATGGTTATGGTACTCCATCCATCATCTCTCCCGACAAGTACACCCCCTTTTGTATCGACAAAATACGGATTCGGACGAACACAAGAGCCACAGATAAACAAACGGACCGGATCATCTGAAAGACCGAGGCCAACAATTCCCTTTTGAACCCTTTCGGTTACCTCATCACGTGTTTCCTGCAGGATCTGATTTGTTACCTGATAATCATATGATCCTCGTAATCCAAGATATGAAAAATTACTATCTATACTATTTGTTGGAGGGACCTTTGCATTCCACCATTTGTGCTGACATTCCTGAGTAAGATGTCTGGATATGTTTTCAATCTGAATCTCTCTGCGAAGGTCAGCATCAGTCACCTCTTTTCCTGATATTTTTCCAAGTTGCTCAACCAGTGCAATCATTTCTTCTTTGATGTATTCAACCCGCCATTCTCCTCCGTCGTGATTTGGTGGATAATCCATCATAATAGTGGGAATGCCCCCGTATTCGAGATGGTAAGCCTCGGCAGCAAATGCCATGTCAGAGCAGCGGGAGCATAAACACGGGGCTATTGCAGCGATTGGGATGTTTTTATTTTTGAGTAATGTAAGTGGTGAGATCAGGTTACAGCACTCTATATTCAGGCCCTGTCTGGCTTCTTCAAATATTGAGGTTCCAAATACATTTGCACCTTTAAAATCCTGACCACAATGATCATGCATGATCCATCCCCTTAAGAAATGGGGAACGACCGGAATACACCCAGCTGCATAGTACAAATCAGAGGATATTCCACCAGGTTCCATAATCAGAGGAACACCCTTTCTGACCAGTCCTTTAAGGCGATCCATCCCGGTAAGGCTCAGATAATTTTTCCGAATTCCACTGATATATGAAAAATCACGGGACATCTGGTGACCATATGAGGGATTTGTCGAAAACTGGTACGGATATCTTCTGGGCCCTTCTATTGTCATAAAGTCC
Organism: uncultured Methanospirillum sp.; assembly: GCF_963668475.1. Lineage (GTDB taxonomy): Archaea > Halobacteriota > Methanomicrobia > Methanomicrobiales > Methanospirillaceae > Methanospirillum. The sequence goes on along the minus strand of NZ_OY764544.1, from coordinate 3,665,650 downwards.
CAGATCTCTTGCGAGGAAATCTGTCTCCCATCCCTAAATACCAGATCAGGAGTATCAAGAACGAGAGGTTTAATCTCTTCAGGGTACTGAAACAGAGGATAGTCCAAATTCATGCTGGCACCATTGGTTCTTGTTTAAACTCTAATAACTCAATAAAAGCTTCGATTCTTGTTCTCATTGCCTCAATGTCTGAGTTAGAATATTCAGTGTGTATTTCAAGAAGAGGAATATCCATCTCTTCTAATCTGGTTTTTAGCCCAGGGGCTTTGAACGTTGAAGAATCACAAAACCGCATTGTATGATAGACAACTCCTGATGCCCCAACTTCAGATATAACCTTTTTTAGTCGGTTTATTCGGTAATCATCATCTTCTGAGATACAGGGAAGTGAATGATGGGGGATCATCTGCATATATGCATCTGCAATACCTGATATCGTGAAAGACTGGATATCAGGTTCACAAAAGTGAAAGCGATCAGACCAGAGGAGATCACTCACCACTCTACCGTTTGTTTTCTCGATTAGTTCTACGAGTTTATTATCGCCTGGTAAAAGGGGGCTGCCTGAAAGGATAATTTTTGGTCTTCTCTTATAAGATACCTGAGTTATGGAAGAACTCTTTAATTCTGATATTAACTCCTGTAATAATTGAAGGTATTTTTCTCTGTCAAGGTAGTAGCCGGCATGGATAACAGAATGAATATCCCTCCAGGTCATCGGAGATTTATCAGAGGCTCCATACTGATATAATTCTTTGGTGAATCTGCGAATATCCTGATATAAGGTAATAGAACGATGCAGGTTTGATTCATTGATCTGATTTCCAGAAAGATTTTCAAGGGTTTTGGCAAAATGCTCAATCTCCTTCCTGAAATAGGTCTGTCCTGAAGGAGTTTTTGGTTTTTTGGGAACTCCGAGAAATAGCGATCTCTTTTTAAAAAAATACGCGGAAACCTCACCTAATCGATAGATCTGCATACACGTGGTGTCGTATGCTATGGCATCCGCTGAAGTGCTATATGGTTCCATCTGATCTGCAAGCATTCCAGCACAGGCTCTGATAAATGGACAATTTTGAGATGAAATGTATCGTGCACCACGTTCAACCAGTTTTTCGTCTCCCCCTCTTCCAAGTCGCAGGGGGATCAGACCTGCTGCATGAATTATCTCTTCAGGAATGAGATATCCGATCCATCCCAGAACGATCTTGCCTTTTCTTTTTTCTTCAATAATCTCGGTAGGTCGCCTTTCAACGGCATCCTGAATCTTTAATAAGCTTGATAATGTCATGGCTATGCCCCTGCACGTGGACATTTTCGTTCAGCAATCCTGGCCGCACCGAGAGCCCCGATTGCCTGGGGGTCAAACTCTGAAACATATACCTGTTTGTGAAAGGATTTTTCAAAACCGATCTTCATCCCTTCATTTTTCGCAACACCTCCGGAGAACAAAATGGTGTCTTCAACACCCACCCGTGTTGTCATGCCAGTGACTCTGTTAGCTATGGCATGATGGATCCCCTGAAGAATATTTTCGGGTTTTTCGCCTCTTGCAAGTAATGATATCACTTCAGATTCTGCAAATACTGTGCAGGTACTGCTTATTGGCACAATATCGGTTGCCTTCAGGGCAAGGGGTCCTATCTGATCGATTGGTATCTTGAAAACTGAAGCAATTACTTCAAGAAATCGTCCCGTTCCAGCGGCACATTTATCATTCATGATAAAATCTTTCACATTTCCTGAACTATCAATGCGAATAACCTTGCAATCCTGCCCTCCCATGTCAACAATTGTCCTGGTCTGTGGATTTAAGGAAAAACCACCTGCTGCATGGCAGGTTATTTCTGTTACCGTCTCATCTGCATACGACGCTGTTATTCTTCCATAACCGGTTGCAACGGTATAAGAGGGGTTTTCTTTTACATATCCGGCATTGTTCAGTGCTTCATGTAATGCTTTTTTACCACTCTCTTCCGGAAAAATGCCAGTTGGAATCATACATTTCCCTTGAATTTCTCCGTTTGAAATAATCACTGATTTTGTAGTGAGCGACCCAATATCCACGCCTGCAAAAATATCTGTTTTCATATGATCATATTCCGTGTACGGTTGATGATAGATTGCAATACTATCTTATGATGCGTACTAATTGTATTTTATGATACGAATCTAAAAATTTAATAGATTTATACTATAGTATTCTCAATTATTTTGAATATTAAAGCAAAAAATTACGGTTTTATATGTCGTATACCCAATTATAATATAAATATAATATATGATTTAGTAAGACTTTAATAATTATACTTCACACTTCTTATCGTTCTACCACATGAAGATGTTGCAGACTGATGAGGTATTAAAACAAAAAATATCCCAAATCTGGGATAGATCTTCAGAGACCTTTGATACCAGACCAGCTCATGGTATCCTCTCGGAAGAAGAACGGAATGCATGGAAAGACCAATTTAGCCTTTTGATTCCTCCATCAAATCCGATTTCTGTTCTTGATGTCGGATGTGGGACCGGAGAAATAAGTCTCATTCTTGCAGATATTGGTCATACTGTATCAGGAATCGATTTATCAGAAGGGATGATCCAGACTGCACAGAAAAAATCACTTGAAAAAGGGTTTTCAATTGATTTCAAGTGCGGTGATGCAGAAAAGCCTCCATTTTCTCCTCAGTCCTTTGATCTTATTATTCAGCGGCATGTGATCTGGACTCTTCCTCACCCCGAGGTTGCAGTACGGGAATGGTATGCATTGTTGAAGCAGAATGGAACGATCTTTTTAATCGACAGTATGCTTAACCGGGGAATGACTGTTGATCCAAACAGGCCCCCTCATCTGCATTATGATGTCGAGACCGCGGATCATCTCCCATTTTCAAAAGGATTGTCTATCGACAAGGCCGAAGATCTTCTCCAGAAAGCCGGATTTAGTGATATCATCCTTCATGGGATCGATCATATCAGGCAATTGCAGATGGAGAATATGTCATCCGAACAGAAAGCGTCGTACGTGAACAAAAAGTATTACATCATGTCAGGGGTTAAAAAAGAATGAAAAATATTACTGGTTTTCATCTATTGGCAGTACTGTTACTGGTATCATTCCTTTCCATGGGAATGAGCGTATTTGCAGATGGAACTGATGGATATATTAGGATTGCCAAGTCTTCAGGACCGACCAATTATGATGCATCATCTAATGGTATTACATTAACTAATAACCTTGAGATTTTTGAAACTCTTGTAGAATCGAAAAATCTCAAATGGTCTCCACTGTTAGCTACATCATGGAAACAGTCAGATGATAAAACCTGGGAATTTACCCTCCGTGATGGAGTAAAATTCCATGATGGGACTCCTCTAAATGCAGAAACGGTAAAGAAATCGTTAGAACATGCCCTGGATAAAAACCCAACTCTTGTAAAACTTTTAAATCAGGAATCAATCAGTACTTCGGGGGATAATACCGTTATTATCAAGACAAAAGATCCGAATATGTTTGTCCCTGCTGTCCTAACATACACAAATTTCGGTATTATGAGTCCATCTTCGATTGATGCATCAGGCACAGTTACGTCATCAATTGGAACAGGACCCATGAAACTCAAGGAGCTCGATCCAACTACAGGAAGAGTTGTTGTAGAGAAAAATACTGGGTATTGGGGAGGAGATATAAAAGCAAAAGGAATAGTATTTGAAAAAGTTCCTGATGCTAATACGAGAGCAATAGCAATTGAAAATGATGAATTTGATATTACTCACAGCATTCCGAATAGCGAAATCAAAAAAATCAATGATCTTGAAGGGGTTACTGTTGCGTTATATGAACGACCTAATGCACAGCGGTTAGATTGTAACTTAAATCATGCTGTATTACAAGATCAAAAAGTAAGGCAGGCTATCTCATATGCCATTGATAGAAATGCACTCTGCAAAGATGTCATGTTTGATACAGCAAGTCCTGCAGCCGGTGTTGTTAATCCTGTGATGCCATGGGCAAATCCTGCTCTCAAGCTAATCCCCTATGATCCAGCAAAATCGAAGGTCTTACTGGATGAGGCCGGATGGAAAGACAGTGATGGCGATGGAATTCGGGATAAAGATGGAAAACCATTAAGCCTTGTCTACCTGGCAACAAGCACCAGTCCATATGTTCCTGCTTTATCTGATGCATTAGCTGATGAGATGAAAGATGTAGGAATAAAACTTGAGGTTAACCTCTTAGAATCAGGTGCAGTAACAGATAAGAGAAACAGTGGCGATTGGGATCTCATGTGGTCGTCGAGTACTGCCGGTATGATTCCGGATCCTGGATACCCGATGAATAATTACTTTGCTACAGGTTCTCCCTCAAATTATGGTAACTATTCAAATGCTGTTGTAGATGTAAAGTTAAAAGAAGGGGATAGGGTTTCAGGTCAGGAGAACAGAAACAGGGCATATGATGATGTTCAACAGATCATTTATGATGAACTCCCGACAATTCCAGTCTTCTATGCAAAGTCTCAACTTGCATATAACGATCGTGTAAAAGGAATATCTGATCAGGAATTAATTGCTCATGATTTCCTTTTATATCCTGGAACATACATCTAACCTTTTTTTTAATATGCACAAATACATACTTAAGCGGTCTATTACCTGTATTGTTGCAGTTTTTTTAATTTCAATAATAGCATTTGGACTGCTCAATGCTCTTCCAGGAAAACCTGCAGATATAATTGTGAAAAATGTATTCACAGGTTTTGATGCAGAATTAACCTCAGAAGAACTTCATGAGGTCTCTAAACGATACGATCTTGAGAGGCCACTTTATGCCCAATATGCAACCTGGCTTTATAATGCTACTGTATATCAGGATTTAGGAAAATCATATCTCTATTCGCTCCCTGTTCTTCAGTTAATTTTGAACCGATTGCCTGCGACTATGAAACTTGCTGTTGTTAGCATTTTAATTGTTGCAATATTTGGAATATTAATTGGAATCTATGCCGGTTTTCATGAAGGAACGCTAATTGATAAAATAATTAGAATTATATCGATATTTGAGGTCTCATTTCCAAATTTCTGGGTCGCTCTCTTACTCATAATCATCTTTTCACTTACATTAAAGCTAGTTCCATCAATGGGATATAAAGGGATTCAATGTATGATCCTTCCTGTTGCTGCTTTGTCGTGTCACCCATTAGCAGTAATTATCAGAGTAACCCGGACGAGTGTTCTTGAGACCTTAAGTCAACCATATATTCAATTTGCCAAAGCGAAAGGTTTGTCCTGGAATTCTATCATTAAACGGCATATTTTAAAAAATGCATTGATTCCAGTTTTTACGATTATTGGAATACAGTTTGGTAACATGCTTGCAGGAACTATGATTATTGAAAGCATTTTTGCATGGCCTGGAATTGGCAGTCTCCTCATTGATGCAATAAATGGGCGAGATTTTCCTCTCGTAGTGGGACTTATCGTAACAATCGTTAGTATGATTCTTATTGTAAACTTTATTGTTGATTTAATCTGTGCATATATTGATCCGAGGATTAGGTATGAATAATATTGCTATCAGAAATCCGATTTTTCAAAATTTTCCACATGGAATCTTTCATTCAGTAATGACCTTTGTACTAAAGAAGAAAATGCTATCTATAGCAATTTTTTTCTTAATCCTTTTAATCGGAGTTGCAATATTTGCTCCTCAAATAGCACCATATGATCCTCTTAAAACAAGTTTAAAGCATAAAATCGAGGGACCATCATGGGAACATCCATTTGGAACTGATGAACTTGGAAGAGATATTTTAAGTCGTATAATTTACGGTGCACGAGTATCCCTTTTAATTTCTTCATTAGTTGTTGGGCTCTCTCTTCTGATTGGAATTTCTTTGGGTTTAACTGCAGCATATTATGGAGGAATATATGATGAGTTCATATCACGAGTTATTGACGTATTTTTATCATTTCCTGGAATTTTAATCTCGCTCCCTTTGTTAGCATTCTTAATGCCTGGAATAGGGTCAATGGTTATTGTGCTAACCATAACCAATTGGACTACTTTTGCCCGTCTCATTCGTAATGAAACGTATTCCATAAAAAATATGGAATTTATTCAATCCGCAAAATTGTCAGGACTTCCTAACCTCTATATTATGTTCAGGCACATTTTACCAAATATTATTGCTCCTCTCATTGTCCTGGCAACCATTGATGTCGGTTCAACGATTCTGCACATTGCATCGTTAAGTTATCTTGGACTCGGTATTCCAACAAATATCCCCGAATGGGGAAGTATGGTGAGTGCAGGAAAAGAGTTCATCAGGTCTGCACCACTTTTAACACTAGTCCCCGGGTTAGCAATTACATTTGTGGTTCTTCTCTTCAACTATATCGGAGAAGAACTTCGTGGAATATTAAACCCAGTCTCAAATGAAGGGCCTGAATTATGAGTGTTCTCACCGTAGATAACTTGAAAGTCTCATTCCCCGGTGATCATGGAACCGTCAGGGCAGTAAATGGGGTTACATTCTCTATCGGTACAGAAGAAAAATTCGGTGTTGTTGGAGAGAGTGGATCAGGGAAATCAGTAGTCGGTGCATCAATTATTAGAATACTGCCACCAAAGACACAAATCTCCGGATCTATTACTCTCCTGGGAAAAGATCTCTTCTCACTTTCAGAACCTGAAATTCATGTATTACGAGGGAATGAGTTTTCCTTTATTCCGCAGAATCCTGCAGTCACTCTAAATCCATTAATTACATGCGGTTGGCAGATTGCTGAAATGTTTGTTGAAAAAGGAGAAAGTAAATCAGTATCCTGGAAAAAATCGATGAAGATTCTGAGCAATCTTCTGTTTCCGAATCCTGAAGAAAATGGTCTGAAGTACCCTCATCAATTCTCAGGTGGGATGAAACAGAGGGTGGTAACCGGAATTTCCATGACCGGAAGACCTCGATTGTTAATCGCTGATGAGCCAACGAAAGGTCTGGATAAAGAAGCCTGCGGGACATGCAGAGAAATATTTGAAACAATTTCCCGGGAACATTCAGCATCTGTTCTTCTCATTACCCATGATCTTGATCTTGCTGAGTACTTTTGCACAAAGATTGGAGTGATGTATGCTGGCGAACTGGTTGAAGTCTGCAACACGAAAGATCTCTTTTCTAATCCACATCATCCGTATACACGGGGATTACTGGCAGCACGTCCAAAATGCGGGTTGATACCACTCTCAGGACATAGTCCTGATCTTATGAACCTGCCAAAAGGATGCCATTTTCAGGATCGATGCGAACTCTGTGATGATACCTGTATAGATGTTCATCCAGAAATTCTTGAAAAGAATGGGAGGTATGTCAGATGCCATCACTGCTCCTGAAGGTATCAGGATTGTCCAAGGATTACGGACATACACCCATATTTCAGGATATTTTTCTTTCCATTTATCCAGGTGAAATTGTTGGATTGTATGGAAAAAGCGGGTCTGGTAAATCCACCCTCGGGAGATGTATCACCAGACTTGAAGAGCCATCTTCAGGAACTATTGAATTTAATGGCAAGCGATTCGATAATATTGGCCAGAAACCTCTTCGTATCATCAGGCCCAAAATTCAGATGATCTTTCAGCACCCGGAATCATCACTCAATCCACGAATGAGGGTCATTGATAGTATTACTGAGCCTATTCGCTTTTTAAAGAAGATAAGTAGAAATGATGCAGTTAAGCATCTAGGCCCATTGCTTTCTGAAGTAGGGATCAGGGAGGATCAATTAGTACGTTATCCTCATCAATTATCAGGCGGAGAGATTCAGAGGGCAGTTATTGCAAAAGTCTTCTCTCTTGAACCTGATTTCATCATTGCAGATGAAGCAACATCGATGCTTGATGTATCTGTTCAGGCCCAGGTCATTCACCTGATGAAAAAATTACAGGTTAAAACCAATGTGGCCTACCTCATGATTTCTCATGATCTTGAACTTTTGGATAAGATTTGTCCACGGATTCTCAGGATGCAGGATGGAACAATAGAGGAGGTAGATCGCAGCATATAATCCTCTCACCATCTTTCATATCTGTTGCATCGACTTTTGAGTGTTTTTCTTTATTATGTATATTGTAAATTAGTATGTCACAGGTCATTCATCCGGAATCTGTAAAAATCGATTCATTATTTCAGCGACTTTTAGGTCCGCTAGTAGATTTTCGAATAATTTTCCTGGTTTCACAAACCAGAAAAACCCTGGCTACAACATATGGATTGAGTTTACTCGCATCACTTGCTCATGTAGGATTTCTGTTCCTTGTTTCAATGACTATCACCCGGTTGATTGTCGGAGAGTTTTCGAATTCGACCTTTGCTCTAATTTTTGGAATGGTTGGAACCCTCCTTATTCGTGGTGTCTGCGAATATGGAAAAGAGATCTCAGCACATAAAACAGCGGTCCAGGTAAAAACTGAACTTCGTGATGCTTTGTTTAAAAAACTCCATCGTCTGGGACCTGAATACATAGAAAGAAAAAATTCAGGATGGCTGACTGCTACCGTTGTTGATGGAATCGAAGGACTGGAAGTATATACCGGAATGTATATCCCGCATGTATTTCTCTGTATGACTGTTCCACTCGCGATGTTTGTAATATTCTGGTTTTTTATTGACCCGGTTGCAGCCTGTATTGAATTATTCTTTGTTCCGGTTATCCTTGTAGTAATGATGCAGTCGCTCCAGAGTAAGAAAGAAAACAGCCAAAATGTCTGGAATGAATTTCGATCTCTCAGTTCATATTATGTGGAGAGTGTACAGGGACTGCCCACTCTACAATTATTTAATCAGGCTGATAACAGGGCTGAAGCGATTTTTATTCGGGCGGCAAGGCTCACTGCAGCATGGATACAAAAGATTAGAATCTCAATGTCTGTTCATTTTCTCATTGACTCATGCCCATATATCGGGTATACCCTTGCTTTGAGTTATGTTGCATGGCAACTGGTGAACGGTGCTCTCCCGGTATCCAGCCTCATCCTCGTCCTGTTGCTCGGTCCACTCTTTTATGAGCATATCAACCGTCTGAATACCTATTACCATAATAGTTTACAGGCAAACCGGACAATCGAAGCGATATTTGAGATATTGCAGGAACCAGAACGAATTACGTATTCACTACAACCCGCCGATACCATTGTTGATACTTCAATCGAACCTTCATTTGAATTCTCTGATGTATCTTTTGCATATGATTCATACAGGCCGATTCTTAAAAATTGCTCGTTCACAGTCAGACCTAAAGAAACGGTCGCCCTGGTTGGAGCATCAGGAGTTGGAAAGTCCACGGTAATTGATCTCTTGTTCAGGTTTCATTCTGCCCAGGATGGGCGTATTTTACTTGGGGAGAAATTGATTGAAAATATCCCGGTAGAAGTTGCTCGAAAGCAATTCTCCTACGTCTCTCAAGAGACATACATGTTTTATGGATCCATCCTTGAAAACCTGTTAATTGGAGATCCAGAAGCATCAGAACAACAGATTCGTGATGCCTGCTCATCTGCTTCTCTGACCGACCTGATCTCCTCATTACCAGAAGGCCTTGACACTCTGATTGGAGAGAGAGGATCACGCCTTTCAGGAGGAGAAAAACAACGAGTTGCTATTGCCCGTGCTATTTTGAAAAAAGCACCAGTTATACTCTTAGATGAACCGACTTCATCTCTGGATGTATATCATGAGTCATTAATTCAGAAGGCAATTGAAGATCTCTTAAAAGAAAAAACTGTTTTGATCATAGCACATCGTCTCTCCACCATCAGGCATGCCGACAGAATTCTGGTAATGGATGAAGGCAGAATAATTGAAGATGGGACTCATGACGAACTCATGAAATTAGGCGGTAAGTACTACCAGATGGTAAAACGTCAGGAGGTAATCCTGTCATCTGGAATAAACCAAACTCTCCCGGTGGAGGGATAACATGGCCCTTGATATTCTTTCAGATTTTCGTCCTCTTGGAAGGTTAATAGGTCTTGTCAGACCTCATCTGCACATCGTTCTTGGAGCATTAGTATGTGATATCTTTAAGCCTGCACTCACGATCTCGATTGGTATTTGCGGAGTTCTTCTCATTAAGCAGGCGATGAACCCTATAGATGCTGAATATGTACTTCCATTAACCGGGCTCATGCTTGTCCTTGCTTTAGCTCGTGGATTCTTTGGTTATTTTGGAATATTTCTAAATCATGTTGCAGCGTTTCGAATCCTTGAGACACTTCGAAAACACTTTTTCCTGTGTATGAAACCTCTCACTCCTGGTTTGATGGTGTCAAGAAGGACCGGAGACCTTGTTTCTGTTGCGATGAATAACATCGACATGCTGGAGTTATTCTTTGCGCATACACTCAACCCTCTGATTGTATCGGTAGTTATTCCGGTAGCCTGCTTACTCGTCCTCTGGTGGATCCACCCATTATTGGCACTTATCCTGCTCGTTTTCCTCATTATATTCCAGATTGTACCGATAATCCTGGTCAGGGCAAATTCATCTACAGCCAATGAAATGAGAATATCTCTTGGGGTTCTGAATTCTTATCTTATTGACAGTATCCAGGGAGTGTGGGAGACTCTTGCATTTGGAAGGGAGGATGTTCGGTATTCAGGTCTGGATACCAGAGTACAGAGATTCAACGATTTGCAAAACAAATTTATCAGGAAAAATGCATTCACAACTGCAGGTAATATCTTTATTGTGTCACTTGGAATACTTTCAATTCTCCTCGTAGCAAGAAGTCTCATCACAACATCGGGCCTGCAACCTTTGTATATCCCTGTTTGTATTATCATAACTGCAGGAGCATTTGGTTCAGTCGGGAGTATTGTAGATATCTCAAAACAACTCAGCCTAACCCTCACCGGAGCGAAGCGATTCTTTGAGATAACAGACATGGAACCTGAAGTTCAAGAAAAACTCGATGCACATCCTCCGAAGTCAGGTGCGGTAGATATCAGCATACATGATCTGAAATTCAGGTATGATCTTCAGAGTGCTGATGTTCTAAAAGGAATATCGCTAAAGATTCCGGAAGGAAAAACAGTCGCCCTTGTAGGAATGACCGGAGCTGGAAAAACCACATTGATTCACTTAATTCTCAGGTTTTGGGATCCAACTCAAGGAAACATTCTCATCGGTGGTCAGGACATCAGGGATTATCCTCTTGAATACCTGAGAAACCAGATATCAGTAGTGGCACAGGATGTATTCCTCTTTGATTCATCTATAAAAGATAATATTCTGATTGGAAAACCTTCTGCATCAGATGATGAATTAATCAGGGTTGCCAAGATGGCTCAGATTCATGAGTTTGTTACTAGTCTTCCACAAGGCTATGACACCTTAATCGGTGAACGGGGTATCAGGTTGTCCGGGGGAGAACGACAACGAATTGCTATAGCACGGGCAATTTTAAAGAATGCACCGATTCTTATATTGGATGAAGCAACGTCAAACCTGGATACTGAAAATGAAAACCTCATCAAAGATGCTCTGAAAGTATTAGCAACAGGAAAAACAGTTCTTATTATCGCTCACCGGCTGAGTACTGTTGTTCATGCTGATACGATATTTGTTCTCAATGATGGAGAGATAGAGGAGTCTGGTAACCACGAAGAATTAATCAGAAAAAACGGATTATATGCAAAACTCTGTAGAATTTTTGATAATGGTAAGGAAACATAACCGAACAATAGAGGAGATAATATGAGTGAATTAGATTGGGACACACCTGAAATTGCAACTGATTACGATAAGAACTGCGATCATCAGTTCTTTAAAGGGAATATGCTTGTAGAGATGATGGGAATTTCAAAAGGTAATTTTGTTATAGATCTCGGATGTGGAACCGGCAGGCAGGCAGAATATATCTCAAAAATTATCGGGGATGATGGGTATCTGACAGGAGTGGATCCTTCTTCTCATCGTCTGGCTCTTGCCAAGGAGCGATTTGTTGTAAACTCCCATCCAAATGTAAGTTTTTTTCAGAGTCAGGCAGAACACCTGGATTTTTTGCAGGATTCATATTTTGATCATGCCCTTTTCTGTTCCTCTTTTCATTGGGTTGAAGATAAACCATGGGCTCTTGGTGAAGTATTTCGTGTCCTCAAACCAGGTGGAAAAATAGGAATGACAACCTTAAACCGGGAAAAGGATCATCAGGGCCATGAAATTCTTAATACAATCCTTTTACAATATGGGCTCCCTGAAACCAAACACAGCCATGGTGGGATGAAACGGGTAAATCATGATGAATTATTCATGCTTCTCCAAAACACAGGATTTAAGGATATACAGATAGAATTAAAAAATATTACAGCATTCCGTCATTCACCACTAGAGATTCTTGACAGACCTGGCCATGGTTCTTACCAGGAGATAGTAAAAGGAGTTGATGAATCGGTAAAAACGGAGATCAGGGAAACATTTATTCGCGAATATAATCTTCAAAAGGAAAATGGGATTACAAACCCCGGGACACTTTTTGCGATTGCAAAAAAGGGCACGTAATACAATCTCATTATAGAGAATAGCGATTAACCCCCTTTTTCAGAAATTGAGTATATATACAATTTATAAACTCATTTTCGTCATGAGGGGGTTATGCACAATCCTCTATATTAATCCGATTGATGAGACACGAGGCATAAAATTGTGTGAAGGTATTTTTCCCACAACCGAGTTCACTTTTTCTAACACTGTCTCATCCATTTTAAAGATCTCATCTGTTGGTATCTTCATCATGGCACAAGTGGAGATCCACATAATTTCGAATATATGAGAAAGAACGTCCCGACAGCCAGAAGAGAGAATATGGCAGGCACAAGTGCTGCATATCCGGGCCCTAATTCATAGACCCAGCCAACTACTATTCCTCCGATAAGAAATCCAAGTCCATATACTACGTTGAAAATCCCATATGCGGTCCCGCGTTTTGAGATATGAATCTGGTCAGCAACAACAGCACGGAGCACTGTCTCCTGAATTCCCATTGAAAGACCAAATAGAATTGCAGAACAGATTATCAGTTCCCTACTCATACCGAATCCAAAGAACGGGATAAGAATTCCAATTACTGGTATTGCCAACAGAACAATGATCCCCTTTCTGTCATAGAGTTTGCCTGATATTGGCGCAATGGCTGCATCAACAAGCATCGCAAGAGCATACAGGAGAGGAATTTCAAAATCAGAGACCAGATGTAATTTCAAGGCGTGAAATGAGATAAGAGGAAATGAGAGAAACCCGATGGTGCAGAGTAGAGTAAATCCAGTGAACAGGATAAACTCATAACTTTGAGTGGTAGAAAGTCCGTGAGATCCCGACTGTTTCATCTCAAACCCGAGTGGGTCTGGCATGAGTTTGTAGGCAAGAACTGCCAGGATAAGTAACATAATGAACGGAATAAAAAGGAGGGTAAAACCCAGTTGATACCTGCCTGTATCCACAAGTGCTGCTGCGAGGACTATCGGCCCTAATACTGCTCCAATCTGATCAAGCAACTCATGAATTCCAAATCCTGTTCCCCTACCAATTGGAGTAGTAGCAGCTCCAAGAATTGCATCTTTAGCTGGTGACCTGATTCCTTTTCCTATTCGTTCAAGGATAAAGAGTATTGCTGCAGTTTCCCAGGATCCGGTAAATGCGAGCAGAGGAATGGCAATCAACATGAAATATCCGCCGATTGTCAGAGCCCAATAGTAATGTGAAAGATCTGCAATTTTGCCTGATACTATCCTGACAGCATATCCTAAAAATTCCCCTGCACCGGTAATAGTGCCTACGAGGACCGCTGATGTGCCAAGTGATAAAAGATACGGACCACTGATACTCCGTGCTCCCTCATAAATAATATCACCGCAGAGAGCAACAATTCCAAGAAGAAAAATAATGCGATACGCATCACGTCTACTGATAGATAACGAATTCATGTATAATCAATCGTATGTGACCACATTCGTGTTATTTGTAATTATGGTTAGAATAAAGTTTCATATCATGACAAAAAGAAAGTAATTCAAAAATAATCGGAGAATCATTGTAATATTGAGAAAACTCTTTTTCAGCATGACTGTAATGATGCGTATTCCTCCTTGACTTGAGCCATAAATGTATCACGGTCATACAATCTTCCCTCCCCATGGGAGATCCAGAAGACCTGATTACACATTGCAGAAATCACATCAGGATCATGTGAGATGAATACATATGCCACCCCGGTCTCTTTTTGAAGATCTTTCATAAGACGCAGGACCTGGGCCTGAACTGATACATCCAACATCGACGTTGCTTCATCAGCAATTACGAGTTTCGGTTTCAGGGAGAAGATTCTTGCGAGAACTGCACGCTGAACTTCCCCACCTGAAAGTTGATGCGGATAGCGTGCAAGGTGTTCATCACGAAGACCTACCCGGGTGATAAGCGGATGTATCTGGTCAATCGCCTCATCAAAATGTAATTTCTTATGGACAATAAGGAGTTCTGTGACACTCTCAGCGAGAGTCATCTTTGGATTGAGGGAGACTTCAGGATGCTGAAAGATCATCTGATATGATTGTCTGGACTCCCTGAGCCTTTTAGCAGATAGTTTTCTAGGATCAATAGCATCAAGTAGAATTGTACCGGAACTCTGACGTTCAAGTTGCATAATACATCTCCCAAGAGTTGTCTTTCCAGATCCACTCTCACCAAAAAGACCGACTGATTCTGATTCGAGTACAGTAAATGAAACGTTTGAGAATACATCTCCGTGACCATACGATTTGGATAGACCCTTCAGCTCGAGAACGGGTGATGACATCTCACACCTCCAATTATTGATTCATTCATAAGGTCTGGATGCTCCATCCTGCAAACATCAGAGCAGTATTCACATCTTTCAGCAAAAGAGCAACCGACTGGAAGATCCATGAGACTCGGACTCTGACCTTCAATGGGAATTAACCCGTTTTTGGGAATTGCCTGGATCAGGGCACGGGTATACGGATGCCTGGGAGAAGAAAAGATCCGTGATACCGGAGCAATCTCAACGATCTCTCCTGCATAAATCACTGCAATCCTTGCGCAGAGCATCTCTGCAAGATCCAGATCATGAGTTATCAAAAGAAGAGAGCACTGGTTCTGTTTCTGAACATCAGAAAGAACGGTAGCAGTCATCGCCCGTGCCCTGAAATCCAGCCCCTTTGTTGGTTCATCAGCAATAATGAGACGTGGTTTTTCAGAAACTGCAATACTTGTTGTCAGTCTCTGCCTCATTCCTCCTGATAGTTGATGAGGAAATTCCTCTGCAATTCTTGCTTCCGGAACAAGACCTACAGAGGTGAGCAGAGCATGAACACGGGTTACGATCTCATTTCTGTTCTTACAGACATGTGTGACAACTTCAGAGATCTGATCCCCGTTTCTTGTGACCGGATCGAGAGCTCCTGATGGATTTTGTGGAACTAAGGAGATCGATCGGCCACGGAGATGATGCATCGCGTTTTCTGAGAGAGAATTGAGTTTTTTTCCGTCAAAAGTAATCTCTCCTGTAATTTCTGCATTTGATGGAAGAAGTTTGATCACTGCCTGGCCTATCACTGATTTCCCTGAACCTGTCTCTCCGACTAGGCCCAGAACCTCTCCAGTATCAAGAGAGAATGATACATCTCGTGATGCATGAACCTCCCCCTCTCCGGTAGGAAACCTGACATTGAGTTCCTGAACATCAAGAAGGGTCATGAGGGTATTACCTGCTCTTCATGAACATCAAGAATATCACGCAGTCCTTCGCCGAACACGTTGAATATCATCACAACGACAGTGATGGCAAGCCCGGGGACTATAACGTTGAGCGGAGCGGTTCTCAGAAATTCTTTTCCTGCTCCTATCATCGATCCCCATTCTGGAATTTCAGGAGGAATGCCAAGTCCAAGGAAACTGAGACCTGCTGTCGATAATATGACAGACCCGACTTCCAGAGTCGCAAGGATTAAAACCGGCATAATTGCATTCGGGATCAGGTGTTTCAGGATGATCCGACTGTTTGGAAGCCCACCGGTCTTTGCACTCTGAATATACTCAAGATTTGTTATCGAGAGAACATCTCCCCTCATAAGTCTTGCAAACACAGCCCATTGCGAGAGCGTAAGTGCAAGTACCATATTAGGAATACCCGGACCAATTAATCCGAGTAGAGCCAGAGAGAATATGATACCGGGAAATGCCAGAAACAGATCAATACAGCGTGAAAGAAGTTCGTCAACGATTCCCCCGTAGAATGCAGCCATACAGCCGATCAAGGTTCCGGCAACAAACGCACACCCTACCGTTGTAAACGCTATAATCAGAGATGTCCGGGTACCCCAGATAGTCCTGCTAAAGAGATCCCTGCCCAGGTAGTCGGTTCCCCATACGTGTTCTGAGGATATCCCCAGGTTTTTCTGAGGGAGATCTGTCTCATTTGGATCATATGGCGTAATTAATGGGGCGCAAACTGCAATAACAATTAGGAGGAGAATACAGGCAAGTGAGATAACAAAAGCCGGCCGCTTACCTATCTCATGTATAAATCTCTTATGAGAGTCTGAAATCGTCCGAGTTTTCGGATATTTCTTAATCTTCGGAACTATAACTGCATCTTCACTCATAACGGATCCTCGGGTCTATGACATGATACAGGAGATCAACTCCCAGGTTTACTGTCAGGAAGACGGTCACGATCACAACAATACACGATGTTACTACCGGGATATCATGAGAAAATACTGCATCAACCAGTAACTTGCCAATACCAGGCCATGCAAAAATATTTTCTATAATTACCGTTCCGGCAAGGAGATGGCCAAAGTACAGACCAAGCAGGGTAATTACCGGGATGAGTGCATTTTTTACCGCATGATTCCAGATAATCTGTCTGAATGAGAGCCCTTTGGCAATTGTATAGGTGATAAACTCCTGTCCTAGAGTCTCAAGCATACTTGTCCTGACGATCCTGATGATGACAGCAGTTGGGTGAAGAGCAAGTGCAACTGCTGGAAGAATAAGGTTTTGAATAGATCCATACCCGGTTACCGGGAGCCATCCGAGGGTCAGGGAGAAAATGAGAATCAGGATAAGTGCAACCCAGAACGATGGAAAAGAGATACTCAAAACTGTTGCAATCCGTATGATGACATCACTGGTTTTACCTTCACGAATTGCTGAAAAAATCCCGAGCGGGATGCCGACACAGATAACGATAGCCATACTGGTGCATGCCAAAATCAGGGTCGGCACGATAGCAAGCGATATCAGACTCAAAACCGGTGTGTCAAAGTAGATGAACGAAATTCCAAAGTCTCCTCTTAACACAACTCCACTCAGCCAGTCTCCGTACTGTTTCCAGAGTGGATCGACGAGATTATACTTTGCAGAAACCTCGGTTATCATCTGTGTAGACACATCATCTTCAAGACCTACGAGGGTATGTCGAGCGATAGTTTCTGCAGAACCCCCTGGAACAGCATGAAGAAGAAGAAATGCAAGGATCGATGCTGCAAAAATTGTCAGCACCAGAAAAAACAACCGCTTTAGGATATAATGGTGCATGATATCACCGGCAAAAAAGAAGAGATGTAATATTCTGATTCAATTCCTGCTCCTCACCCGACGGTCATATTTGCATCCATTTTGAGGTCGTGGGCAGTTGGATCAAACGTATAGCCCTGGACTGAATCTTTCTGTGCAATTGTGACACCATAATCTGCAATCGGGATGCAGATCATATCATCATAGACCTGAGCTTCAAGTGCATTGAACTTGGCATACCGCTCTTTCTTGTCGATGGTCTGCTTTGCATCATCCATCAGGGCATCAAGCGTTTTGTTGACATACTTCCCGCTGTTTGAAGAACCATCTGAACGGTACCAGGTCTCAATCACATAGGATGGATCAGGGATCATCGCAATGTTTGACGGGCTCATGATAAGGTCATAGTTCATTGCTTTCTGGCGATCAGTCGATGCAGCACTTGCCATCACTTCGACCTTGGTATCAATTCCGATCTTTCGGAGCGATGCCCCGATTGCTTCTGCCATAGGTGGAAGGCCGGGACGTTCCTGAGCAGATACAATATCAATGGTGAACGGTTTTCCATCTTTATCGACAATGCCATCACCGTTGGTATCCTCATACCCGGCCTCTTTCAACAGGGATTTAGCCTTTTCAGGATCATACGGCAGAACATCAAGGTTCTTGTTTGACCATTCCATCTGTGGGATGAAGATACCTTTTGCAGGGGCACCAACACCGTAGAGAACATTTTCAACGATCTCTGTCCTGTTGATCGCAAGAGAGATCGCCTGACGGACACGTTTGTCCTGGAAAGGAGTTCTGTTAAAGTTCACGACCATCCGGTAGACTCTCGGTGTCAGGTATGTCTTTACGTTAATTCCCGGAACAGCGTCAAGTCTCTTGACCTCGTTCATCGGAACATCAACCGTGAAGTCAATTTCTCCCTTTTCTATCGAGAGTGAACGGGCATTTGAATCAGGAATGCCGGTGATAACCATGCCGGATAAGTTTACCGGCCCCTTCCAGTAGTCTGGATTCTTCTTGACTGTAAAGGTCCGGGTCTGCTGATCAAACGAGTCAAAGACCATAGGTCCTGTTCCGATTGGCTTTGTGAAATTACCCTGTGCATTTAAGGAGTCTGGATGGATGATTGCCATGTTCGGGTAATGGAGAGCATGTGGCAGAATCGGGTTTGGCTTGTTTGTCTCTATCTCAATGGTATGATCGTCGACAACCTTGCTGGATTTGTAATCCATGTACTGTCTGTTCTGTGCACTGACGTTGGCAGCCCGGTCAAGCGAGAACTTTACCTCCTTTGCCGTCATCGGCTGCCCGTTATGGAATTTCACTCCATCCCTAATCTTGAACTGCCAGGTGGTCGGAGCGGTCTGGTTCCACGATGTAGCCAGGAGTGGCACGAGCTGGAAGTCCTGGGTAGCACCAACCATGCTTTCGGTCACAATGGCTTTTTCAGTGATGAATACTCCGCTATTTGCAGGATCATATCCGGTAATAAGCCAGAGTTCTCCAAATCTCAGCAATTTGTCCGGGCTTGAACCTGATGTATTCAGAGAGGCATTACTGGAACTCTTCTTATCGGTGCTTGTGCAGCCGGTCATTAAGACACCGGCAATAAGCAGGATTAATAATGATACAGATAATATTTGCTTAAAACTCATGAATTTCACCAAATTGTCATTTCTTTGCATGAATGATGTAGTAACTCTTTCCAGCCGTGATTTTACGGTACCATGGCATCCGCTCCCGTTGAAGAGCCCGAATGTACATCAGGTCCCGAAATGTTACATCAGTAAAACCGGTCTTATCCAGATACTTACGCATAGCCTCCTGTGAAACACCGCCATCATGGGGAAGTGCTTTTCGAAGGTTTTTGTCATATCCACGGCGATGGGAATTATTACTTTCAAAAACAGATGTCAAGAATTCGCTCAAATGTCGTTTGAATTGAGTATATAATCGTTTGTCATTCCAGACACCATCGATGATATGAAGTGTCCCTCCTTTTTTTAAGACCCTGTTCCATTCATCAAGAGCAATTTCAGGATGTGGAAGTGTCCAGATCAGATGACGGTTGACAATAAGATCAAACGATTCATCAGGGAAGGGAAGATTTTCTGCATCTCCTTTTCTCAAGTCAATCGTGAGTTTATCTCTGGAGGCCTTCATCTGTGCCTGGTTCATCATTGCTTCTGATAGATCAACTCCATAGACATCATATCCCATCTTTGCATACAGAAGGCCCATCGCTCCTGTTCCACACCCAACATCCAGGATTTTTAATGGAGGCTTTGGAATTCCATGTCGTAATTCATTCATCCAGGCCTCTTCCTCAGCTTTTGTTCCGATCTGATGCCCGGGACATGAATCATACATTCCAGACGAGTTATCCCAACTTTTAGTGATAGCTTCCTTGATTTCTTTAGTTTCCATGTTTCCTTTTTCTAACAATTAATATATTACTTAATCATACGATTCTTTAATTGTTATCATTTAGTATGGATATAATTGCCATCGCATTTATCAATACATTCAGTAAAATAAAAAAACAAAAGATATTGGCAATTAATCGCGAAATGGCAGTTATTATTATGGATTAAAAATTTAATATTACATTTCAACAGAATTAAATCGTAAAAATAAGTAACAAATAAACTCATCTTAGTATGATTGATTGCTATGATCCTAAGATGATTACGATGAGGACATATGAACGCACAAATCAGAGTAATATTGATCCTGATGCTTGGATTTGCACTTCTAGCATTGCCAACTTCAGCAGCGCTAAATAAGATTAGCCAGGGAGGGGATGTATTCCTTGGAGAAAAAGACCTGGATATCTCTCCAGCGATCGGGAATTCAAAACAGATCGCCTGGTGGCAGCCGGGATCAAATTCAGAAACTGAACAGCCGGCTGACATCGAAACAGTATCTGACAAATCGAACTACTACATTGCCCCAGATACATTCCTGGGCAAAACCGGTATATGGTATAGATGGAATGGCAATCCACAGGGTAACGACACCGCGAAGGGTGCACCTGCTTTTAATGTGAAAGATCCTTCTATCAACGTTAAAATCTGGGATACTACAGCCGGAGAAGACATTACCGGGAAGTCTGTTCCTGTTGGGAATTACGTAAACTTTGCTATTGAGACCAATATGCAGAGTATCACAACCCGTACAGGATACCAGGCATCAGATGGTCCATTCAAACTGAAGGTCAAGACATCTGATGGTGCAACCTACACCGAGCTCCTTGGAAACAACGGCAAGGCATTAGCTCTCAAGGGCCTGACAGTAAACCAGCAACTATGGTACTGGATTGGAGAAGGGAATGATCATACCAAGTACGCGAAGAATGATGGCTGGGACACAGCAGCGGAAGACAAATCCAACAACCGCCTGTATAAAGCAGGTGTATACAGCGTAACTGCAAGTTGTAACGCCAACAAGATGCAGGACCAGTACAAGGCACCTGATGGTTCTGATTATACCGGGAAGACGATCACTACAGTAAAGACAGTTCAGATCTCTACCGATCAGGTAAAGATTGAATCCAACAAGGACTCAATTGTCCGTGGAAATTCATTCTCTGTCACGATCACCGGTGTTCCAAGCACCCAGTACATCCTCTGGGTTAAGGGAACAAGCTCCATGACCGGGGCTACCGGGGATCAGCCGCCGATGATCCTGACAGCACAGGACAATGTCAAGCAGGACGATCCGGCCGGTCCTTACGAGATCGGGAAGTACCAGTACGAGGGAGGAGCAGGCAAGACTGTCAAGCAGGACGTTCCAGATGATCCTGATTACCATGGAACCAAATGCTATGCACAAGTAAAACTTGGTACCAGCGGCACCAGAACTGTTGAGTTCAAGACAACCAAGGACACCAAGGACAAGAAGTACACCATTCGGGTCGAACGCAAGAATGGTAACCAGTTCAAGTCCGATGAGGTCGATATCAAAGTAGAAAAAGGTGATGTCACCATCGTCGCAGCAGGCGACCAGAGTTACTACCTTGGTGAGGAAGTCAAACTCTCCGGAACAAACTCCGAAACTGATACCTCGTACCTGTTTATTACCGGGCCAAACCTTCCGACAAATGGAGCAACGCTCAAATCTCCAAAGAAGGAAGTCAACAACAACCAGCCACAGTCCTTTGATATTGCTGATGTTCAGGACGATGACACCTGGGAGTACAAGTGGCAGACTGCAAACCTTGAGATTGATGCTGGAACCTACACAATCTACGCAGTCAGTTCACCAAACGACAAAGAACACCTGAACGATGCACAGTATGACACTGTCTCACTCGTGATCAAGAAGCCGTATATCCAAGCAACTGCATCCGGCTCAGTCGCTGCAAAGGGTGACAAGCTCTACGTCAGAGGTACCGCAGAAGGGGACCCATCACTGGGAATTGCACTGTGGATCCTTGGAAAGAACAAGGTTCTCTACGCAACTGAGTCCGTGAATGACGACATGTCATTCGAATACGAACTCACTAAGGAAACCACCAAGAGCCTCTACGCAGGTCAGTACTTCGTCGTTGTTCAGCACCCAATGTACAACAACGAGTTCGATGTCTACCCAGACAACCCATTAAGCCCACAGAATGTCCTTGGTTCATACCCAACCCGTGGATCACAGCTCTTCAAGATCGGCGGTCAGGGTGCACTTCAGGGCACTGACGCAGCAGAGGCACTCATCCAGGCAATCAACAACGCCATGGTAGACGACACCTACACCAAACTGCAGTTCCTCGTAGAGGAGCCAAAGGTCACCATCAACCCGATCGGTGAGCAGAAGGTAGGTTCCAAGTTCGAGATCGCCGGTACCACCAACCTGGCATACGACGACAACGATCTGCTCGTTGAGGTTACTTCATCCTCATTCAAGCCGACCGACAAGTCACAGAGCGGTGAGTTCAGCGGCGCAACCGGAACTGTCAAGGTCCAGCAGGGCACTGACGGTCTGAACAAGTGGAGCTTCAGCGTTGACGCATCCACCTTCAAGCCAGACGAGTACATCGTCCGTGTTTCCGGTGTTACCTGTGATGTAGTTGAGACTTCACTGTTCAACGTTGTTGAGGCAGGCGGTGCTCCGGCAACAGTAAAAGAGCCGGCTGCAAAAGTTACTACGGCAGCACCAGTAGCAGAAAAGAATACGACTCCGGCTGTTGCTGACAAGGCAGTAGCACCGACAGAGAAACCGATGACCGTAGTAACAACTACGGCCCCAACCAGCAAGCCAACCGAGAAGGCAACCACCGTTCCAACCCCTGAGCCGACTAAAAAGTCCCCAGGATTTGGTGCAATGGCAGCACTCGCAGGCCTTGGAGCAGTAGCATTTATTGTATTGCGCCGGAATTAAATACAACCGAATATTCTTTTTTTTCTCATTTGTAACCGTCGAAGACCAATATTTTTTATTTCTATGGTTTCTCCTTCATTGCGCTATTTTCACATAATCAGGGTATATTATCAGGTACTGAAAGAGCGGGTTTGATCATCTCAAATCTGATAAAAAAAGAAAAAATTCATACTTCATGTGACATAATAATCTAGACGTGCATCAAATAGATGTACTCCGAGGTATCAATGAAAGAATACAATCTAGAATTAATGATTCAGGGCCATGAGATCTGGCTCGAAAGGTCAGATGTTGAAAAAGGTACTGTCTCCCTCTCCCTCCTATATGGGCATAATATGAAGCAGGATGGTCTGGTTGACGAGTCCCGATTCCAGCCGCATGTCTATTACCAAGATGGACATGAGGGAGAGATCGAACTTAGAACAGTAGATGACAGGCATTACCTGATCTTCAAGGAAGGCGAGACCGGATATATGTCAGCATATGCTGATATGGGCGTTGTGATTTATTCCAAGAATGAGGATGGATATAATCAGGGCCCTAAGTTCCAGTTCAAGGGTGTGGTGTATTCAGGTGCTTTTCACCAGATGGCGAAGATCATAGTTCCCGGAAAAAAACCAGAAAACTACAGGCCACAGCCGACACATGGAATTCTTGAGATTGTTCCTGCTAAACCTGAATGTACTGTTGGCAGTGAGATAGAACTCACCGTCTATTATGAGGATAAGCCTCTCCCTTCAGTGCTCGTAAAGGCGATATCAAAGAAGGAAGGAAAGGATCTCGTCTCGATTGAGACAGATAACAAGGGAGTTGTTAAAATTCCGATCTCACGAGATGGTGAATGGATGTTCCTTGCCAGGCATGTTGACTCAACTAAAAAGGTTAGTGATGAATTTGATGAGTCAGTCTTCATCACAACGTTGGTTCTTGATGCCACATGAAAAAAATTATTTTTACCGGAAAAGGCGGGGTTGGAAAGACAACCATCCTTTCAAACCTTGTACGACTTCTGGTTCTTGATAAATTCCGTGTTCTTGCTATAGATTGCGATCCCAGTATGAATCTTGCTACATCTCTCGGGATTCCACTCTCTCAGGTTGTTTCAATCACTGAAGACAAAGCACAGTTCCAGGAAAAACTGGAACGATCTATGCGTTCTCATGGAGATGAGGAAGATGAAGATGATGATCATTATGGCGATGAAGATGAGGTTGATTATCATAATCACGGAGCGATTCCAAACCTGAATTTATCAGAATATATTGTCAAAACTTCTGATGGCGTAAACCTCATTGTAATGGGTACAATACCGTTTGGCGGAGCAGGATGTCTATGTGCTCCAATTGCCATCGTGAAGATGCTGATCTCTTATCTGAGTTCATGTAATGATGAGTATGACATTATCATTGTTGATTCACAGGCAGGAGTTGAGATCTTTGGCAGAGGACTTGCATCTGAATTTGATCTCGCTCTCATTGTAACCGAACCAACCCCCAAAGCCCTTGATGTTGCCAGGCACGGATCAAAACTGGCACAGGATCTCGGAGTTAAGAGACAGATTGCAATTGCAAACAAGGTTGAGAATAAATCTGATCTGAAGGCAACTGAAAAGGCTCTGAAAGGATGTGTTGATCTCATAATTCCAATGGAGTATGATAAGAACATCAAAAAAGCAGATAAGAAAGGAGTCCTGCTTCTGGATTATGCTCCTCGTTCATCTGCAATGAGTGATATTAAAAAAATTAGGCGATACATTATGGGTGAAGAATAATGTGTGAATTTACAGTATATGTTGTTGATGCAAATCTGCAGGACCGGAAGATAGTAGCGAAAAATATCCTCGCAGCCAAAGTAAAAGAAGGAAAGATCGTCATGCTTGATGCTTTTGGCGGCTCACAACCGGTAGGTGATGTTACGATTCATGAAGTGAACACGTTGAAGCAGGAGTTGATATTAAAAAAGATTGAATAGGAGATTCCTTTGTTGTATAGATATGTTAAACAGAAATTACCGACTTATAATTTGGTTTGAACCGACAGACTTCAAACTTTCAAGTTTTCCTCCATTCAAACCATAGAAACGACTGCACATAAAACCGACCACTTCAGGGTCATGTGATATCAGGAGATATGAAACACCAGATGATCTTTGTATCTCCTTAAGGAGATGGAGAATTTGTGCCTGCACTGATATATCAAGTCCTGAGGTCGGCTCATCTAGTATAATTAATTGGGGATTTACGAGCAGAATACGTGCCAGAGCTAACCGTTGGGCCTGACCGCCAGAGATCTGTTCTGGAAATCTGGATAAAACTTCGGGGTGAAGACCAACATTACAAAGAGAACTTCGGATAGTCTCATCCAGATCCTGCTGAAGGTCTTTATAGAGATGTATCACCTGTTTTAGAGACTCTTCGATGGTTCGCATCGGATGAAATGCACCACCAGGGTCCTGAAAGAGAATCTGAACTGACCTTCGAAAAGACCTTTTGGTTGTTCGATTGTGGGAATTGATATCTTCCCCGCAATATCGGATCGAACCGCTGTCTGGGTATTCCAGGCCAGCAAGAATTCTTCCAAGCGTACTCTTACCTGATCCAGATTCTCCAATCAGGCCTACAGACTCTCCTTTGTTGATAGTGATCGAACAGTCAGAGAGAACCTGATGAATCGCTCCCCCTATACCAGCCTGGTATGACTTTGAAACATTCTGCAATTCTATCAGCACCGGGGACATCGCACCTCCCTTCCATCTGACTGGCATAAATCCGGATGTTCTGCAAGGCATTCTGATGTTACCTGCTTACATCGTGGAGCAAACCGGCATCCGTCCGGGATTTCTGATAACGCAGGGCTCATGCCAGGTATCGGGATAAATCCGTGTTCTGGTAGACTCATGAGAAGAGATCTGGTGTAAGGATGTCGGGGAGAAGATAATACCTCTTGAGTAGTCCCTGATTCTACCACTTCCCCTGCATACATTACCATCATCCGATCAGAAAGGCTCCTGGCAAGAACGATATCATGAGTTATCAGAAGGATTCCCCGATCTCCTGACCGCATCATCTGGAGTGATCGGGCAACATCAGACACTCGGGCTTTATCAAGTCCCTTTGTTGGTTCATCAGCAATAAAAATACGAGGATTTAGCCCTGATACAACAGCAAGTAATGCACGTTGGTTCATTCCTCCAGAGCATTGGCATGGAAATTTATCAGAAATTTCATGTGGATTATCAAATCCTGCCCGTTTTAATGCTTGTATTGCAGTTGTCTGATCCACCGCTTGTTTATGACTCCGGAGCGGTTCACAAATCTGCCGGTCTATTCGATAGAGAGGATTTAATGAGCGATCAGGACTTTGAAATAGAATCGCAATTTCCCGGCCACGGATTGTATTCATCTCTGATTCTGGGAGATTGTGAACATCTGTCCCACATATCCGGGTATATCCACTAACTAATGCCGTACTCGGAAGAATACGCATTATCGCATGTGCTGCTACTGATTTTCCACACCCGGATTCACCAACAATAGCAACCACTTCCCCTGCTGATAACCAGCACGAGAATGAAGAAAGGGCCTGTATTTTCCCTTGAGACGTTTGAAATCGGACCCACAAATCTGATACTTTGAGAAGCGGAGAAATGGTCATTCGAATGCAGTCTCCGTTCCATTCTGTTCCCAGATCATGCCTATCCTCACACAAGATAGGATCATTACAACAATACAGAGGGCAGGAGGGGTATACCACCACCACATTCCCCTGATAAACCCGCCATGAGCAAACGCATCTGAAATCATTTGTCCCCAACTATCCATCGTCGGATCTGAAAGTCCGAGAAATGAGAGAGAAGCCTCATAGATCAATGCACCTGCAACCACGAGCATC
This sequence comes from uncultured Methanospirillum sp., assembly GCF_963668475.1. Lineage (GTDB taxonomy): Archaea > Halobacteriota > Methanomicrobia > Methanomicrobiales > Methanospirillaceae > Methanospirillum. The sequence goes on along the minus strand of NZ_OY764544.1, from coordinate 3,638,783 downwards.
ATTTTTGGCAGAACAACAGGGAATATTATCGGGATTATATCCCGAGTCATTATCCACCCTGGTGAAAATCCGAGGCATCGTGCAGAGAGAATATACCCAGCCCCAGTCACCTGCATCACTCGTGAGCGTACGACCCGTGCCGTGGTTTCCCATGAGAGAAGCCCGAGAACCAGTATCAGCAGGAGCAGGGTTGGCCTGGTCATGGCTGCAATCAGGATTATGACCGGAATTTTGGGAATAATGAGAATTATATCAGTAAGTCCCATCAGAATATCATCAATGAGCCCGGAAAAATATCCTGAAATTATTCCAACAGTTACACCGATAAAAATTGATACGCTTCCCGCAGCAAATGCGATAATCAGTGAGATCCTGGCCGAATAGATAACCAGATACAGAATATCATTCCCGATATCATCTGTTCCGAGGGGATGGGCCGGAGAGGGGTTCAAGTAGGGTTTGTACCGTTTATCAGCATCACCCGGGACGAATACCTGTGGAACAAGGGCCCAGAGAAGGAGACAGAAAAGAATACCTATTGCAATAATGAGAGTAGGATCCTTGAGATCTTGAGTTTTGTTCAAAAACCTGATCATTGACCATCCATCCTGATCCTGGGATCAATGACTGCGGATATGATGTCCACGCTGATATTTGCAAGAATTACAAAGATCGATATTATGAGAAATGATCCAGTCAGGATAGGAATATCCCTGACAAGTATTGCATCATAGATCAGGCTTCCCATTCCCTGCAAAGAAAAAACGATCTCAATAAACAGGGCTCCTGAAAAGAGAAAGCCGAAGTCAAGAGCTATAAGATTTAGAACCGGAAGAAATGCATTCTTTGCAACATGCTTCCAGAGAATAGTTCGCCCCGGTATTCCCAAAGCCCTGACACATTGGGGATACAGCAGATTTTTCTCACTGATCACAGATCCCCGCATGATAAGGAGATTACGGGATGCATAAAAGAGGGTGAGTACCATCACCGGTAACGTGAGATGATATGCAATGCTCAGACAATCAGGTGTGTCATAAAGACCTTTGAATGGGAATAGCCGAAGATTGAAGGCGAATATTGCCAGAAATGTAAGACCTAACAGATATGGAGGCACCGATGAGACAAATAAGGCGCTACCGGTTAAGATTCGTGCCCACCATCTTTCCGGGTCCCATCCGATACGAGCTCCTATAAAAACACCGATGCAAGCTCCTGCCAGCACTGCTGTTCCCACAAGAAGGAGAGTCCAGGGGATTCTATCAAGAATAATGGTAAGAACCGGTGCATTGGAATGGTATGAATATCCGAGATTACAGGAGAGGAGACCTTGAATATAATGAAAAAACTGCTCATGCAATGGAAGGTCAAGACCCATTTCAGCCCGGATCCTATGCATTGTTTCTTCTGAAAGCAGGATATCTTCTCCCACAAGATTTCTGACCGGATCACCAGGCATCAGCCTGGGAATAAAGAATACAATGGTCAATACCAGGAGTGCTGAGATCAGATACCTGACAATCTTACGTATAATCCATATCGATAAGAGTTTTTTTTCTGGCGTAATCATATTTTTTTGTTACATCTCATTCTCGATGACCATCATTCTGATAACATTCGGAGAGAGTGGGTCATCCCTGCTTCCTGCTCCATACCCGATACCGGTGATAATACCTTTGAGATCTGCAATCTCCATTTCTGATTGTTCAGAAGATATTTCAGCAAGAATTGCAGCTCCTGTCGGGGTGAGTAATTCTCCATCACCTGTACCGATCTGGGTTATGAGGGATGAAGCATGCAGTATCTCTGCAGTTGCCGGAGCAGGGATTGGAACAATCCCATGAGCGATCTTCACAATACCTCTTCCGATTGCTACCGGAAAAATGAGAATTTTATCTGGTTTGAGAAGGGAAAGAGCCATACTTGTACCGATGATATCAGCGATAGCATCATCAGCACCGACCTCATGGAAGTGATTATGCTGGGTATCATGAGGATACCCATGGGTACCATTATGTGTGTGTCCGTGATCGGTTTCTATTATTTCTCTTGGTTCTTCACAGGGGATATCATATCCATGAACTTTGGACTCTGCTCTTCTAATTCTCTCAAATATCCTACATGCACGTTCCTTGACTTCTACAGGGACAGGCGCTGATGTAATGATTGCCTGAACTTCTTCTGCAGTTCGATGAGTTTTGGATGCATGAGTATGAATCTTTAGTGCGGTTATGCTACATCGTCTGACAACTTCAACGCTCGGCTGAGCAACTACCAAGGCCATCGCCTGTAAAACCTCTTCTCTGTCAGAAAGTAATGAGAGAAGAGCACCGATTATCATGTCTCCGGCTGCACCATGGAATGGATCAATAAACAATGTTTTCATATGATATCACTTTGAATTTGATATAATCCCAGGAAATAGCATAATAATCCGGGATTTATGGGTGAGAGCCATTTCCTCGGGTGATACCATCGATTAATCTGATTTCAGGACAGGTGTCTGAAAGATAATGAGCTCCGATGTAACTCTTATCAGCTCTCGTGTACGTATTGATCTCGATTTAATTAGTAATAATTGTGTGATATTGTTGTACTTAATCACAATAAATTGATATGTTTCGGTATCGGCATTATGGAAAACAACCTTTTAAACTCATAGATCACCGGATTTTATATGAATTATTGGTCATTATTATCATCTGGATCTATGAATACCAATCATTTAGTATATTAAATTTCAGATTTGATCGAAGATTAGTGATCTAAATGGTAATTGATATTATTTTTATGATATCCGTATGAAATAATATGGTGCATTCGCCTGATATCGTTAATGGATATATCATAAAAATAATTGCGGTTCTTATCATATTTTCAACCATTGCCTCTGCAAATCCATTTGTGCTTGAGATATATGGGAATGCGAACATGGATAATACCATCAATGAGAGAGATCTTGCATACGTATCAGGTGTAATTCATGGCCATCTTTTTGAGACATGGTATGCGGATGCAAATTACGATGGCAGGATTGATGAGCGGGATCTTAAACAGATCCAAAAAATAATATCAGGAACTGCGAAAGAAATTATCATTGACGATAAAAACCACCACATCAAACGTCTGAATTGCTATCATATAAAAATCCCCAATCACATCAAAAAGAACCATTGCCCTTTCCAGTACTGGGGAAGAAAATGGTAATTCGGATCAATACCTGGTTATGAAGAAAATGCTGTATGATACTGGCGAATGATTCTTATTTCCCTTGAATATGAGAAATAGATTCTTATTTCCAATTAATTCAGGCATATGTAAAAACCGAATCATACATTCTTCAAATATTAAACCGAGTCCTGTATCTTCCATAAATACTACATGGCTGTTTTAATTTCATACAATTCAGTAGAAAAAAAGAGGTTAGTTTAAAGGCGGGTAAAGGAAGACATCGCTTGATATCTTCTCATTTGAGTGAATAAACGTGTCAATGTATTCCTGGTGAATCTTGACTGGATCGAAGTCCTTGAAGAGATCTGGATGAAATACTGGTGCAAGATAAATTGCTCCAAGCCACGTATCGCCAGATAACACACTCATCGGAAGGCCATAAACCTTGTTGTTCTTTATGGCATCGACATTGGTGAATCCGGGAACTGCTTTCAGGGATGCGATCTTCTCCTTCATTGCAGTTGGATCAGATACACCATATCCACTCTTGTGGTCCATCTCTTCAAAGATTATGAAAACTGGATTGTCTTTAATAACAGCCTCGAGATCAATCTCTGCCCAGTCTTCATTCAGATCAGCATTCATATCTTTGGCTCCAGCGAATTCAAGAGCATAATGGAAACGGTTCTTCGCACCCGCTCCAAATATACTGTTATCCTTCCATTTGTAGGTATAGAGGGCAAGGGGTCTGTCTGAGTCAGTGATGTTTGAGACACGGTCTGATATGATATCAAGATAGTGTTTCTTCCAGTCAGCAAATTGATTGGCTTTTTCTTCTGCTCCAACAATCGAACCAAGAACCCTGGTGTTCTCTATTGTCGGCATAAACCCTTCATCAGGTGTTGGGAAAAGTGAGATGGACACAACATTCAGGCCCGCTGCTTCCATCTTTTTTACCTCATCCCCCGGATAACTGCCAACATCAAAGACAACATCTGGCTTAAGCTTTAAGATCTGTTCGATATCGAGTTCCTTCTTAGTGCCGATTATTGTTTTTTGATCAATATTTGGAAAGAGAGTTTTCTCTTTGGCAGTATCGGTATCAATGCCGACAATCTTGTCATACAATCCCATTGCTTCAAGGGCTGAAGTGAGCTGTTGATGAGCATCAATGATAACGATTCGTTCGACAGGGTGTTTAATTGTGACATCCCGATCTGAGAAATCCTTAACGGTTATTGAATCAGGGGTCTCACTTGTAACAGACATTATCACCGCCGCTGAGGTAAGCGAGGTGAACAGACATAGAAGAAGTGATACAATACAGATAGTGTTGATACATCGATTCTGATGCATCAATACGTATTGGCACCCAGTATGATAAATTTTATGAAGTGTAGCATCTAATGATAAAAATGAGATTGCCCGGGGATTTTATGGATATTTAAACACCCCATGATTTGAGAGATCATACTTTGTGTTCTGCCAGTTTGTAATATAGTCATTCTGGATTTCAGTAACATTCATGTCTGCGAACAGGTCTGGATAAAACCACTTTGCAAACTGAATTAATCCGATATGATACCCGGGCCCGAGCACGTTGATGTATGGGGTGATAAAGACCTTATTGTCTTTCACTGCTTTAATAGAACTAAATCCAGGCTTGGATATAACCTCATCGTACCGCTTCTTTACCGTATTCTGATCATCGGTTTCGTACCCTCCTTCCCAGGAAAGGCCCACAATAATATCAGGATTCTGCTGAACTACCCATTCTGAATCCACTTTTGGAAGAACATTTTCAAAACCTCCTGATAGTATCTTGCCGATATTGATACCACCTGCAAATTCGACGGCTTCGGAGTATCCGGATCCTTTTGCAACTGTAGTATCTCCAGGCCTGTCTACATACACATTGACGCGTTTATCAGTAGGTATTGAGGCAATTTTATCACGGACGGTTTTCAGATACTTTTCCTGATAGTTGACATAGTCCTTTGCTTTATCGACTTTATCAAGCATATATGACATGAGCATCAGAGATGGAACGGCGGTATGAGATTGCCAGGTTCCTAAGCGAACCACATCGATATCTTTTTCTTTTAATTTTTCTTCAAGTCCTGGGCATCCGCTGTCACTCTTTGCATGAATAAATACTACATCAGGTTTTAGTTCAAGAATTTTTTCAACATTACAGTCTTTTCGATCTCCAATTGATGTAACTTTACTCAATTCAGGGAAGTACATCGGTTCTTTTTCGATCATACTGTCAACCCCGACAACTTTGTCCTCTGCACCAAGGATCCTTACAATCTCTGCAGTATTGTCATATACCACAACAATTTTGCTTAATGGGTGCTTGACTGAAACAACCTCATCATTGAGATTGATATAATAAATTTTGCTTTCAGAACCCTCAATGATCTTTTTTATCTGATCAATATCTGCCTGATCGATCTTTCCATCGTTATTAGCATCAGAAAGCCGGGTCTGTTTCTCTGAACCGCTTATAATGCTCTGAACATATGCGATATCCTGATCATCTACAACTTCATCCTGATTTGCATTTCCCATGATCTGAACTGTGAACGGCTCTCCAATTTTCACATCTTCTGCATATGCAACAGATCCAGCCAAAAAACAGATGAGAAACCCTAACACTATCAAATAAATTTTCATACATTTATCACATACAGACATATAATCTGCATACTAATGTCAGAATAATATCATAATAATCATATTGTCTTGAAATGAAATATAAATTATAGGAACATAGATGAAAAATCCTGTCTTGCCAATTCATAGCATTTCACAAGGACCATGAAAAAAGAGACCTCACATCAGGAGCACGTCATGAATTCACCGCGTGAAACATATCGTAACTGCGTTGCCAAACGGGTAGTATTCCTCTGTATTTGTGTAATCTGTATATTCTTCCTTATAGGTTATGCAACCATAATTGGTTCTGCTGATCTTTCGATACTGGAAGTATACAAAACGATACTGGCAAAACTGATTCCAGGGTTTGAGTCTGGGGGAGAACTGGCAAATGCCATTATCTGGGAAATTCGTCTACCCCGGATTCTAATGGCAATAATTGCAGGTGCTGGTCTTGCTCTCACCGGTGCGGTCATGCAAGGTGTTCTACAAAATCCCTTGGCAGAACCGTTTACGCTTGGAATTTCATCAGCTGCGGCAAGCGGGGCCGCAATAGCAATAGTTCTAGGAGCAGGTATTATTGGCGGTCCTTATCTCATAGTTGCAAATTCGTTCGTCTTTGCCATGGCCGCAACAATTCTTGTGTATCTTCTTGCCCAGTGCAGGGGGATGACACCCGAATCAATGATACTTGCCGGAATTGCAATTATGTTTTTTTTGAATGCTATAACTTCAATTGTTCAATATATCGGGACACCTGAACAGGTTGAAGCAGTAGTATTCTGGATGATGGGAAATCTTGGAAAAACTACCTGGCAGATGATTTTGGTAACCGGGAGTCTGCTCGCAATAATCGCTCCGATACTTATGCTGAAAGCCAATGATATCAATATCATCGGTTCAGGTGATGAAACTGCACTGAGTTTAGGAATCCCAGTTGAGAGAACACGGATTCTCTGCATGATTCTCGCAGCTTTAATTACTGCCGGTTTCACGGCATTCACCGGAATTATTGGATTTGTTGGGCTGATAGCCCCTCATGTAACCCGTATGGCCATCGGAGGTGACAACAGATTTGTGATCCCAGGATCTGCCCTTGTGGGAGCGATCATCCTTCTCTCTGCAGATACTGCAGCAAGAACAATTATCTCTCCAATTATTCTCCCGGTCGGAGTAATGACTGCAGTTCTTGGTGTTCCCTTCTTTCTATTCCTGTTTTTAAGGCAGAAAAAACAGATGTGGACGCGTTAAAAGAAGTTCTGAAAGGGATTTCAGGGTTTTACTCCTTTTACTAAAAATGTTGGGCCCCAGTGTCCCTGGCAGAACTTATCCTTTGATGTCATAACCCAGTCATTTACATCAGTATAGACCTGGATATCAGAGAATCCGACATCACGAAAGAGGAGGAGGTCATCGTCCGGCCGTGTTGCATGTGTAGACCATAACCCTTCTATTACCTCAGGCTCGAAATCAGTTTTCCAGGCATTTCTCCGTTCTGAGAGTGATGTATATAATCTGGAAGTGTGTTTCCAGATCTTTTGCACCGGAGTTTTATGTCCGCTGTACCAATTTCCGTCCACGATACAGAGTTTTCCAGATTGTTTAAGGACTCTGTTCCATTCACCAAGCGCTGCTTTTGGGTTTGGTACTGTCCATAACACCCACCTGTTGACAACAGCATCAAATGTGTTGTCCTCAAATGGAAGATCTTCTGCATCTCCATTTTGAAAATTCACAGATACATTACAGGCTGCAGCGTTCTTTTTTGCAAGTGCAAGCATCTCTTCAGATAGGTCCACGGCAGTAACTACATGTCCCATCCCGGCAAGAAGGACTGATACTGAGCCAGGTCCGGTTCCGACATCAAGAATTTTTAGCGGTTTTGTTCCAAGATGGTGTGAAAATAGTTTTTTCCACCCGGCATTGCTGGTTTGAGATTTGAGAAACGGAGCTATCCCCTGGTTATACCGGCCGGCTCCTGAGTTCCAATAATCAATGATCTTTTTTTTCACTATTTCATCATCTCTTCTTTGATAATTAGATTTAAAAATATCTAATTATGCATATATTGTATTACAAAAGTAAAAAATAATACAAAATATGGAATACTCTTGGCGATGCATAATAAGATTTGAGCATCATCTGAAGTTGTTATTAACTCATGCGATAATTATATTCTTTCTGGATTATGCCAATCCAATCGGGCCGAACCCGATTCTTGCAGACATTATGGTGGAGAACGCTCAAAAAGCTCTTTCCCTTATTTTATTTTTTTTGATTTTGCTTAATGAGTGCTGGATTAGCAAACCCTACCTTCACACAATCTTTCCTCGAAACAATTTTTGATTTATTCTTACTTGATTATAATAATTGATTCAACGTATTGCAGATTCAAAAATCAATCACTTATTTTTTCGAACATATATCTTGTAGATTTGAATTTACTTCATAGAGAAAAGGATTCAACTAAATATTCCCTAATTGTTTCTCAATTCTGAAAAACGTTAAGATAACGCTCCCTTGTGGTAATACATAGAGCATGGAGAGCAGAATCTTCACGATGAATTGAACAAAAAAACGGCATGATGATTCTCATCAGGCCAACCTTATGAAAACGCAGAGCATTTTCGTGACAAGGTTCAGGCGACCGGTTTAACACCGGTAAATGTGAACTCATTCATTATTCCGTATAAGGGACTGGAGTACCATCCAGTAATTGCCTTATTATACGGGGTGACATCATTCTTCCAGAATAATGGAATACCTGGCAGGTTCTCTGCGTAATAATTCTGGACTTCTTCTGCATACCCTTTTAGTTTTGACTTATCGGTTGTGGCCAGAATGCTGTCACAAAGGTCTAAGAACTTTTTATCGTCAAGTGTATGAAGAACACCCTGTCCTGTCCTTCTACTATCAAAGTACCCGGTTGCCCATCCTGCATGCATAAGCATACCCCAGGGAGTGGTACGGGTGAGGGTGATATCATAGTTGTAATTATCTTTCAGATCAAACCACGTGTTGTCTTCAACCGAACGAATTTCAGCCCCTATTCCTGCTGCCTTGAGATACTCTTTAAGAAGTTCAGCCTCACGGGAGAAACTGTTTCGGATCAGAAGATCAAGGACGATATCTTTCCCATCAGATCCTTCTACAATTCCATTCCCGTCTGAATCTTTATATCCTGCCTCTTCAAGAGTTTTCTTGGCATCATCCGGACTATACTGCATGGCTTTTGTATCAATATATCCGTCCATAGCTGGAGGAACGAATCCACTGTTTGGAATACTCCCATGACCAAGAGTGGACACTTCTACATATTCCGGATAATTTATCGATTCTGCAACCGCTTTTCTGAAGTTGATATCATCCATTGGCTGTTTTTTCAGATTAAAACCAATGAATGTCATTCCACTTGTCGGAGTCTCCAGGACATCAAATTTCCCTGTCGATTTGAGTGAATCTATAGCAGAATACGGGTATGCATCGGCATACTTCCAGTAGGTATCCATGGCTCCTGATTCGAGAGCCTTTGCTGCAGCATCTGCATTCTTGAACCAACTTATCTCTACCAGGTCATAATACGGAGCATTCCCTTTCCAGCTTGGGTTCTTCTTGAAGATCAATTTTCCGGCATTAAGGTCTATCGAATCAACAAAAAACGGTCCGCATCCGACATAGGGTCCTTCACTGGTAAAATTAATCGGATTGTCAATCTTTTCCCAGACATGCTTTGGCATAATCGAATAGGATGTAAACTCCCGATCCAGGTTTGTGTAGGGCTTATTAAAAGTAAACGTGACCTTATTGCCATCAACTTGTGTATCTTTGAGCGTTTCTCCAATCCATCCGGCGTTTGGAACACTCTTCCCGTACATATTTATTGAAAATGCGACATCTTCACCTGTCACCGGTTTTCCATCACTCCAAAACTGATTAGGTTTCAGAGTGAACGTCCATTTTGTGTTATCTGACGATACATCAAATGAATCTGCTAAAAGACCAATAATTTTTCCGCTGCTGTCCATCTGCATGAGCGGAGGGTTGGAGATATGGTTAAAGAGACCGGTGGAATAATCACCAATAAACGACGGCGATTTGATCTCATTTACGGTAGCAATTCGAAGTGTTTTTTCTTCAGCTGCTGTGCAGCATACTGCAAATGTTAATAGCAAAAATAACACTGCACATGTATTAATGATTTTATGGTATTTTACCATCTTCATCATTCAAGTACTATGTGTTATTAATTTAAAAATAATATTATTTTATTGCAACTTATGAAAGACTCATCACCTACACTCCTACCTACCGACTCGTCCAGGATACTGGTATGGCCCAATATATGGAAGGAGAAGATGCTAAAAAACAATAAATTTCGCGGAACCGGGGATTGTGCCAGCATCTGGAGTTCAAAGGACAAAGCTCAGGAATTTTGGGAGAGTACACAGAAGAATACGAAGAGGTACACTCCTATTCTATCAATGATATCTTCTCACGATCCCAAGAATATCCTAGATATCGGAAGTGGCCCGGGGTCTCTTGCCTTACCTCTTGCCAGTAACGGAGGCCAGGTAACTGCAATTGAACCTGCATTGGGAATGAGTGCTGTTCTTGCTGAAAAGGCAATCGAGATCGGCATTACAAATCTAAATATTGTTACAAAAAGATGGGAAGAGGTACTGTCAGATGATTTGTCACCTCCCTATGATACAGTAATCGCATGTTATTCATTGGGTATGCCCGATATTGCAGACGCAATTGTAAAGATGGAAGAGGTCTGCAATGGAAGAATTTTTTTAATCTGGTTTGCAGGAGTGACTCCCTGGGAGCAGGTGATTTGTGATCTCTGGTCTCATTACCATGAAGAGGTCTATCAAACCGGACCAAAAGCTGATGTTCTCTTTCAGGTATTATATGAAATGGGAATCTTCCCTGACATAACTGTCCTTCGCGAATCATCAATAGAAGAGACATCAGATCTGAGCAAGATCGTTGCTGATTACGCCTGCCGGTTATGTCTTCAGGAAAACTCTGATCTCACATATATTGAAGAATATTTCAGAGGCTTGAATATTGATAACATTGGATCTGTCAGATTGAAAGGAGAATTAACATCCATGATCCTCTCATGGGAGAGCAGGAGATATTTTCCTGATAAATATAAATTATCTCAAGATTTGAGTAACGGTCAGCAAAATACGCTGAAGACATCGACATGAGGTGGTTTCTGCAATGATATGTTGTGTCCTGCCTCATTTCACAGGGTTATTTCTCCTGTGATACGTTAGGATCGAATGAATACAGGTTCCTTTCCTGTACTGGTTGTACTCCACCTCGGAGGAGGCATTGTCATTGCAGTTGTACAATTATTATTTGTATTATAAGTCATATGAATATTTTTGAATTATTTTTATTTTATACAAAATTATAACTTCAAGGGGTAATTTATCTTGGTAGATAATCTTGTGATCTGACAATTTGGATTAATTTTACTATATTTTCCAGATAATTGGAGTTGCCCTTAATTATAAAACTAAATGTAGTAATTTAAATCAGATCTTTTTCAAAGAATATCACTCAATCTATTGATTATTTGTTACCTATTTTTTTTTTAAAAAATTATTTTAAGAAGAAATAAAAAATAGTATTAATAATCAGATCAAATATTGCATTAGAGTGATTGTCACGATCAGTGGGATACAGATATGAACCGTAGTAATGCCACACCTGTATTTCTATATCATTCTGAAAAAGCGAGAAAATTATTCGTCATCTTTACCCTCCTCATCCTCCTCTTTCTCGCTGTTATCTATGCCCTCAACGCCGGGTCTTATCATCTCTCATTTGAACGGATCCTCTCTATCCTCTGCCAGATGATCTCAAACCCGGCAGCTCTGGACTCAAATCAGTCTGAAAAGATCGTTGTTATAGACTTCCGGATGCCCCGGGTCATTTTAGCGATTCTAACCGGGATCAGTCTTGCAGTCGCAGGCTGTGTCATGCAGGCACTTCTGAAAAACCCACTTGTCAGCCCCTTTACTCTAGGGCTCTCTTCCGCTGCATCGTTCGGAGCTGCGATGGCCATCGTCTTCGGTCCTGCCCTGTTTCCGTTCATACCTGCACAATTCCAGAACGCAACAATAATTCTTTCAGCATTCCTGCTCGGATGGCTCTCAATTCTTCTTATCTATGCCATCTCCAGGATGAAAGGCTCATCAAGTGCGACCCTCATCCTATCAGGAGTTGTCATCGGGTACATCTTCACAGCCGGAGTCATGATCCTGAAGTATCTCACCAACGATGAGAAACTTCGGGAGATCACACTCTGGCTGATGGGAGGCATGTGGGGAGCAAACTGGGGAGCTGTTCTGATAGTAACCCCTATCACCCTGCTCTGTTTTCTATACCTGGAGTCCCGGGCCTGGGATCTCAACACACTCGCTGCAGGAGACGATGTAGCGAAAAATCTGGGAGTTAATGTCAACCAGCTCAGACTGACAGGCCTCTTTGTAGCCACACTTGCGTCATCTGCCTGCCTTGCCTTTACCGGAATAATCGGGTTTATCGGCCTGATGGGGCCGCATATCGGCAGAATGCTCATCGGTAATGATAACCGGTATCTGATACCCTGCTCGGCCCTTCTCGGAGCATTCATCCTCCTGATCTCAGATACGGCAGCCAGAACCGTGATGGATCCTATCGAGATCCCGGTCGGGGTGATCATGTACATTATCGGAGGGATTTTCTTTATGATCCTCATTCTTCGCGGACAACACCGGGTGATCACCTGATGGAGGCAGCATGAGACTCACAGTTAGGGATTTATCGGTCAGGTACGGAATGAGTCAGATCCTGAGCTCAATCAGCTTTGACCTCATCCCTGGTGAAGTGCTCTGCATCATCGGTCCGAATGGATCAGGAAAAAGCACCCTCATTAAAACTCTGGCAGGGATTATCAGTCAGCAGAGTGGCTCTGTCTTTTTGGAAGGCAAAAATATCGATGATTATACCCGCAATGCTATAGCACGAACCATCGGGTATGTACCCCAGGACTTTCAGTATCTAACATCTGCTTCAGTACTTGAAGCCGTAATCCTTGGAAGAAGACCCCACGTCGAGTGGTCACTTACACAACATGACCTTGATGTAGTTCAGGCTGCAATGGAGCGGCTTGCCATCTCGCCGATGGCTGAGAAGATGCTTACCGAGCTTTCAGGCGGTGAACGACAGCGTGTCTTTATTGCGAGAGCAATCGCCCAGGAGCCTGAGATCTTCCTCTTTGATGAGCCGACAAGTGCCCTTGACATAAGACACCAGATTGACGTCTTCTCAATGATCAGAGAGCTGTCTGAGCAGTATTCCAAATCAATTCTTGTCGCAGTGCATGACCTCAACTTTGCATATCATTATGCTGATCGGGTTATGCTCATCGATACAGGAAGGATTGTAAACATCGGAACTGCTGAAGAGGTCATGACCGAGGAGAATATCATCTCAGTATATGGCGTTCCGATGCAGTTTGTTACAACCGGATCCGGCAGATATGTCCTCCCTGTCTGGAACAGCCCGAGTCAACAGCAATCATGTCCAGAAATGAGTTCAGCCCGGGAATTAAGTCAGTGCTCCAGGTGATTCATGGTAAGTGTCGAAATGTATGAACAGTCTCAATCTGCCAAAACAGGCAGATGTCGCGTAGAAATACGAAACCTGACAAAAAATTACGGCGATCTCTGTGCAGTAAACCAGATGAACCTCTCGGTAGGAAACGAGATCTTCGGTGTTCTCGGTCCGAACGGATCAGGAAAAACAACCACAGTTCTCATGCTCACAACCCTGCTATCTCCAAGCTCTGGCACTGCAGAGATCTGTGGATATGACATTCAGAGAGACCCAAGAGCAGTTCGTGAGTCACTCAGTTATGTCCCGCAGGATATGGCCGTGGATGTCCGACTCACGGGACGTGAGAATGTCATGATGTTTGCTGAGTTATATGGCGTCAAGAGCCCGGCAGATAAGACAGATAAGGTTCTCAAAATTCTAGAACTCTCCGACCGGGCTGATGAGTTTGCCAAGGTTTACTCAGGCGGAATGAGACGAAGACTTGAACTTGCCCAGGCTCTCGTCCATGATCCACAGGTACTCTTTCTAGACGAGCCGAC